>VBLM01000651.1 GCA_005879095.1 Deltaproteobacteria bacterium | reverse complement strand
TCGACGCCGAGCGAAAGCGGCCGCTGCACGAGCGGCGGCGCGAACGTCGAGTCGATCAGCGACAGAGTCCCGGCCGCGCGGCACGCGCGAGCGACGGCGGCGATGTCTGCCACCCGCAGCGTCGGATTGTTCGGCGACTCGAAGACGCAGACCCGCGCGCCGCCCTTCGCGATCTCGCCGATCAGCGCCTCCGGCTCCGCCATCCGCGCCTTGACGCCGAATCGGCTGAGCACGTCGCGCAGCAGCTTGTAGGTGCCGCCGTAGAGCGCCGTCGCCGCCACCACCTGGTCGCCGCCGGACGTAAAGGCCATCAGCGCGGAGGTCATCGCGCCCATCCCGCTGCCGAACAAGACGCAAGAGTCACCGCCCTCGAGCTGCGCGACCGCGCTCTCCGCCGCGCGGACGGTCGGATTCTCGTCGCGGCTGTACATGTAGAGCCCGCTCTCGCCGCGCGCGTACTCCTGCACCGCCTGCGCGCTTTCGAACCGGAAAGTCGTCGACTGCACGATCGGCGTCGTGATCGGCGCGTTCCTGCCTTCCGGCGACCCTGCGTGCACCGCGATGGTAGCGATTTTTTCCATGGGCGGCGTGTACGCCGCGGGCCCTGGACGCGCAACTGCGTGCTCCTGCTCCTGCTCGCGACCGTGCTCGAGATCGCTCCCGCGCACGATCTCGAGCAGGAGCACGAGGACGAAAAAAAGCCCCCCGAACGGGATGTTCGGGGGGCGGAAGGACTGGAAGCAGACTCACTGCCGGATGGCGGGGGGGACCGTTGATCCAGCACCGCGAGCCGCTTCGTACGCAAGTAGTGCAGTCCCCGTGCCAGCGGACGCAGCCTTGATTTCAGAGGAAACCCACCGCCGCCTACCCCTGGAAACCTTTCATTTCTGCAATCGGGATTGCATCACTGCACGGCGAGCAGCTGCTCGAACTCCGGCGCGCCCTTGAGTCCGTCGAACATCGGATCCGCCGAGAGCCACCCGCGCACCTTGGCCGGATCCTTGTCCAGCGCCTTGCGCAGGGCCGAAAGCGCCTCGGCGCGCTTGTCCCATAAGGAATAGAGCGCGGCGACGTTGTAGTTGAGCAGTACATCGTCCGGATTCAGGTCGCGCGCCTTTCCGTAACAGCGCTCCGCTTCCTGGTAGAAACCCTTCTGCGCGTACGAAATGCCGAGATCGAGCCAGCCCTCGTAATTCTCGGGCTCCAGCCGCACGACTTCTTTCAAGAGCGCGATCGCGTCGCGGTAGTCGCCTTCGTCCATCAGCATCGCCGCCAGCTCGTGGCGCGCGAGCGGATCGGCCGGCTCCAGCTCGATGGCGGCCTTGAACTCGGCCTTCGCCTCCTCGCGCTGGTCGAGGTCGGCATAGGTCATGCCCAGATTCAAATGCGCGTCCGGATACTCCGGATCCTGCGCGATCGCTTCCTTGTACTGCTCGATCGCCATCTCGTGCGCGTGCGTGGCGAGAAAACAGGCCAGATTGTAGTGCGCGGTGGCGCTGTCCGGCTCGAGCCTCAGAGCCGTCAGATACTCTTCCAGCGCCTGCGCGTAGAGCTTTTTCTCCGAATAGACGGTCGCCAGGTTGTCATGGGCGTGGGCCGAATCCGGGTCGAGCTCGATGGCCTTCTTGAACTCCCGGATGGCCTCGTCGAGCCACCCGCGGTCGGCCAGCTCGATGCCGCGCGAGTTGTGCTCGTCGGACTTGCCCGTCTTGTCCTGCTTGTCCCGCGCCATGCCACCCAGAAATAACACAGCCTCCGGCGGCCGGCTCGGGAGCCGGTGCCGGAGGCCGCAATCGAATCGGCAAGCGCAGGGCAGGTTGCCGCAAAAGCGTAGCGGCATACCCTGCCTTCGGCGGGGAGCCGCTAGTCGCCGCTGGCGGCGGTGTACTTGCCGAAGGTCTTGAGGTTCTTGCTCGCCTTCACGTTCGCCTTGACGGCGGTGTTGGTCGTCTGGTTGCCGGCGAGCGAGTTGGTGGTGCCCGAGAACAGCTCGCGGATGTCGCGGCCGAACACGGTGACCACGCCGATGGCCGCGATGGCAATCAGGGCGACGATGATCAGGTACTCGCTCATGCCCTGGCCGGACTGGGACTTGATCTTGCGAAGGAAGCGGCGCATCGAAGACTCCTTGTTGCGGGGGTGGGGGAGCCGGTCAAACCCGCATTTCGTTCAGGAACCGTACGACGAAGGGCGACCTTCGCCCATCGGTCGAGGATCCGAGCATCCCCCTCCCCGGAGAGGCGAGTCAAGGGCCCTTGCCCGCCGGCGCAAGTCGGCGCTACCCTGCCGAGAAGAGGGGGTCCGTCCATGCTCCGCAAGCTCGCCCTCGTCGCGCTCACCTGCGCGGCCGCCCCGGCCTTCGCCGCCGGTGACAGCCGCGTCAAGATCGCCGTCCTCGACCTCCAGGCCCGTGGCGTCGACGCCGGGCTGGTCCAGAGCGCCGGCACGCTCATCGCCAGCGAGTTGAACAAGCTCGAGGTCTTCAAGGTGATCAGCCGCGAGGACATCCGGAACATGCTTTCCTTCGAGAAAGACAAGCAGAACCTCGGCTGCGAGGCGGACCAGGCTTGCCTCGCCGAGATCGGCGGCGCCCTCGGCGTCGAGTACATCATCGCCGGATCGCTGGCGAAAATCGGCGACACCATGGTGCTTTCGCTCGCGCTCAACAACACCAGGAGCGCTACCGTGGAGAACCGCGTCTCCGAAAATGTCTCCGGAAAAGGCGACGCGCTGATCGGCGCCATCAGCCGCAACGCCAAGGTGCTCGTTTCCAAAATCCTCAAGGGTCGCGAGGGTTTCCTCGTCCTGACCGTGGCGGAGACGGGCGCGGTGATCAAGATCGACGGGCAGATCCGCGGCACCACGCCCGTCAAGGGCCGCATGACGCTGACCTGGGGCCCGCATCTGCTCGAGGTGGAAAAGGCCGGCTTCGTCTCCTACAGCGAGGACATCGCGATTCCGAACAAGCAGGTGCTGGCGAAGAACGTCGCGCTGGTGCCCTCCAACGACTTCATCGACGCCTACGAGGGGACCGCGAAGAAGATGCGGATGGCGGCGTGGATCACCAGCGCGCTGGCGGTGGCCGGGGCGGGCACGGCCATCTTCTTCAACCAGAAGTCGGCCTCGACCGAGACCAGCTTCGAGGCCGCCAAGGCGACCTACCTCCAGACCCAGTCGCAATCGGACTACGACAAGATGAAGAGCCTGGCCAACACCGGCAATTCGCAGGTGCTGCTGGCACGGGTCGGAATCGGCGTCGGCGTCGCCGCGCTCGCCGCGGCCACGTATTTCTGGGTTGCGGGCGACGATCCGCACAAGTACGAAGGCTTCAAGGAGGCCGCCCCGGATGTTCCGAACAAGACAGCATCGGTGTTCGTCGGGCCCGGTGCCGTCGTGCTGGCGGGGCGATTCTAGAGCCGCTTGAAGCAACCAAAATTGGCCCAGATTTGTGAAGAGCTCGCCCGGACGGTGGGCGCCGCGCCGGACTCCTGCGTCATCGCGTGGGAAGGCGAGCCCGAGCCGCTCGTCGTCTTTGCGACGGGAGATACGGAAGCGGTCCTGCAGGCCAAGGCCGGCACGCTCGTCGGCGTCCCGGCCGGCAGCCTGTTCGCCGGCGGCGCGCGGGCGGCGCGGGACCTGGCGGCCCTTT
>VBLM01000650.1 GCA_005879095.1 Deltaproteobacteria bacterium | reverse complement strand
GCCAGGCTGACGCGCACGGACTCGTCGTTCCGCTGCCGCAGCGAGCGGTCGCGGTCTTGACCAGCGGCAACCTCTCGCTGCGCATCCGTCGCGTCCGCGGCGTGGCCCGGGTGGGCGGCGAGCAGGCCGACTGGAAGGGCGTGCTGGTCGCGTCTGTCGCGGCTATCCTCATGATGTTCGGGATGAAATTCTGGAGCTCGACGGTGCCGCCGATCACCAGCGCCGGCGAGGCCGAGCTGATCAAGCCCCGCCCGCTGATCGTGCGCGCGGCGGTGCCGAAGCCGAACAACGCGCCAACCGAACCGCACAAGCAGCAGAACCAGGCCCGCAACGATCCGGGCAAGGCCGTCGCGCGCCACATGGGCCTCGAGGGCCAAGCCGGCTCGCGGACCGCGCCGCGCCGCGACGCCCGCGCCGAACGCAAGATGGACGACAAGGCGCTCGTCGCGCAGACGGGCCTCTTGAAGGCGCTCGGCGGCGGCAAGGGCGCGAACGATGTCTTCGGTGTCGCGCTCGAGAAGGGCACGCGCGACGCGATGGGCCACCTCATCGGACCTCGCGTGGCCGACGCGCGCGGCGACGGCGGCATGGGGCTCAAGTCGCTCGGCGGCCGCGGCGGCGGCGGCGACGGCTCCGGCCTCGGCCTCGCGCGCATCGGCACCAACGGAATCGGCGGCGGCCTCGCCAACTACGGCGACGGCAAGGGCGGCCTGCGCGGCAAGGAGAACGGCGAGATCGGCCTCGGGCCCGAGAAGCCCGAGGTCCAGGGCTCGATCGATCCCGAGCTGATCCGCAAGGTCGTCCACGACCACCGCGCGCAGATCCGGACCTGCTACGAGACGCAGCTGACCTCGCGTCCGAATCTGGCCGGCAAGCTGGTCTCGGCCTGGACCATCGACCAGAGCGGGACCGTGACCGAGGCCCACACGCAGGAGAGCACGCTGCACGACCACACCGTCGAGGGCTGCGTGGCATCCAAGATCAAGACCTGGCGCTTCCCGATTCCGAAGGGCGGCGGCGAGGTCTTCGTCACCTATCCGTTCATCTTCACGCCGGGAGGGTGACCCTGTGCTGCTCGCGCTCTTGATCGCCGCCACGCCGTGGCTCGAGATGTCCGGCGGCCCCGTCTTCGTCGGGCACGGCAGCGCGTCCGGATCGCGCGGGCCGATGGCCCGGATCGATCTCGGCATCCCGCTCGCCGATCGCCTTGCGGTCGAGGGCTGGCTCTCGGGCTACATGAGCGGCCCGGCACGAGCGCCCGGCGATACCGCCGTGATGTCGCTCGGCGCGGGCGCGCGGTTCCTGATGGCGCGCTTCGGCTCGCAGACCGGCTTCTGGGCACACGCCGGCGCCGGCTGGGCACCCTACGTCGGCTACGGCGGCCGCAGCGGCCCGACCGCATTCGCCGGCGCGCTGCTCTCGTTCCAGCCTTTCCTCAAGCGGTTTTCGCTCGGCGTGGAAGCCGATGCGTACGTGTGGAGCAACATCCTCGGCCCGGACAGCGCCGTCGGCTTGGCCGTCCTGCCCTATCTGCGCTGCTCTTTTTAAAAGGCCGTGCCGGTGCGGTGCGAGTGCGGGTTGAGGTGCCCGTGTCGTTCCCGTCCCCGTCCCTGTTTTTGAGCACCTGCTCGGGTGTTATGCTGCGAGCGGGGGACCAAGCGTGCGCTACGTAGGCCGGATCTGGAACGTGGGCTTGCCAGAGGCACCCCCGG
>VBLM01000649.1 GCA_005879095.1 Deltaproteobacteria bacterium | reverse complement strand
CCGCGAGAGCGTTCCGAGCTCGAGCAGCAACGTGCCGATCTCGGCCGGATTGCTCTTCGGGTTCGAAGCCTTGCCGGTGCGCAGGTTGATCTTCACGTACGGCATGCCGGTCGGCGAATCGAACGCCGGCAGGAGGCGCCGTCCGAGATCGCCGGCGAGCGCGAGCAGGCGCGGATCGCCGGTCATCTGGTGCGCCGAGAGCAGGCCGCCCAGCACGCGGATGACGATCTCGAAATTCTTCACCTCGATGTCCTTGTCGAAGGACAAGTGCGTGTCGATATATGTGCGCGTCTCGCCGGCTTCCTCGTGCAGGCCAAGCATGATCAGCGTGTCGAGCGCATCCACCTGCGTGATCAGGAGCGGCTCTGCCGTCCAGTCGCGCGCGGTCCTGCTCACCGGCCGCAGCTCGTCGTGTCCCCAGGCGTAACGGCGGTATCCGCTCCACGCGTGCTGGGCCGCTTCCCGCGCAGCCGCGGCGAGATCGACCGGTTCCACCGGAGGCGATCGCCCCGCGGCGCAGCCAAAGAACAGCGCGATCACGGCTTTGCGCATTGCCTTCATCTTTCGAAATGTATTCGATACGTGCCCGCAACATGCGCTCCGCAGAACCGCCCGCATGATCTGGCTCATCGCGGCGGTGGTGCTGGGCGGGCAAGAGGCGCCCGGGCCGGCGAAACAATTGAAGGAAGTGGCCGATCGTCTTCACGAGACGGTGATCGAGGTCCACGGCACGGCGGCCGCCGCGGCGGGCGTGGAGACGCCGACTTTCGGGAGCGGCGTGCTGATCGGCGGCGGCCTCGCGCTGACGACGTTGCACACCGTGGCCGGCGGCGGAAACGTCGAAGTCCAGGTGCAGGGCGCCGGCACCCTCGTGGCGAAGGTCGTGGGCGGCTTTCCGCAGATCGACCTCGCCGTGCTCCGCCTCGACAACGCGGCGGCGCTGCCGTCGGCGCCGCTCGCCGATCAGCCGCCCGCGGTCGGCGATGCGCTGATCGCGATGGGCACCGACGAGGACGCGGTCAGCGCCGTCGGCGTCTCGGTCGCCGCGGTCAACGGCGACCTGCTGGTCCTGGCGGGCAACCGCCGCGTCGACTCGCGTTTCTGGGGCGGTCCGATTTTCGACACCCAGGGACGGCTGGTGGCCATCGTCGTGGCCACGCTGGCGGTTCCCGGCGCAGTCACGGCCTCGTCGCTGCGCACGCTTCTCCAGCAGACGGCGCCGAAATGAGCTTCCGGGAACACGCCGCGCCCCGGTCTCGTCTCATCTGCATGACCAAACGAGAGCGGCTCACCGGATGGATCGGGCAGCGGTTGCAGCAGGGGCGGTTCCGGCGGTTCTTCCTGCGCAGGGCGCCGCGGACGTGAAGCGCCGTGAGCTTTTCGGTTTCGGCGCCGCGCTGCTCGGCGCCGAAGTGCTCGCGCGCTGCGGCGGAACCGCGGCGGCCTCATCGACCGCGACGGGCGATTCCTCGACCGACGCCGGAGACTCGACGGACGGAGGAAGCGCGACCGACGCCGGAATCTCGAGCACGGCCTGGGCAACCGGCGGCACCGCCGCGATGACGGCGAAGGCCTCTTACCCCGACCCGTTCGCCTCGAGCGCGGCCACCGCTTGCGCGCTCACTTGCGCCATGACCCAGGGTCCCTGCTATGACGCGCAGGCCGAGACGCTGCAGGACATCAGCTACGGCTACGCGGGCCTGCCGGTGCGGATGTGGTTCCAGGTGCTCGACGAATCCTGCAAACCGATCCCCAACGCCGTGATCGACATCTGGCACGTCTCGCCCGCGGGAAAATATTCCGGCGACGACATGGCCAACGAAAACGTCGCTTTCTGCACCGGCAACGACAGCGCCTTCATTTCGCATCTCTACTTCCGCGGCAAGCAGGCTACCGACGCGAGCGGCAAGGCTTTCTTCGATACCTGCTTTCCCGGCTGGTACACGAGCCGCACCATCCACGTGCATCTCACCGTGCGCGTCGGCGGACAGGCGTACGTCACCACGCAGCTCTTCTTCGACGACGCGCTCGACGACGAGGTCATCTCCACCCAGACCCTCTACGCGACCCGCGGAAAGCGCGACACGACCAACTCGACCGACACCGTGATCTCCGCCAGCGCGGTGAGCAAGTACCTCTTCCAGACGGCGAAGATGAGCGACGGCGCGATGTTGGCCTGGAAGACGCTGGTCCTCCGCTCGTCACTGACCGAAGCCAGCTGCTCGCCCTGACGGCGGGATGCACATCTTCCCTTCATGCGCAAAGCGGGCCTGGCGGTAGCTGCGGGTGTGGGGATCGGCCTGGCGATCGTGCTGCGGCAACAGCGGCGCGAGGCCCGTCGAGCGGTGCTCTCGAAAGTCTTCGGCCCGCAGCTGACCACCCTGATCCACGAGCGAAGGGTGCAGCGGGTCGCGCGGCAGCTGAGGGAGCACAGGAGCGGGCGGCCGATCTCGCTGCGCAAAAGGGCCGTTGCGCACCAGGTGCCGAAGGCGGGCGATCTGCGGCGGCGCGACGAGAAGATCGACATCAGCGATCTCGACGCGATCCTGCACGTCGATCCGCTGAAACAGATCTGTGTCGCAGAGCCGGGCGTGACGTTCGTCGATCTGGTCGCGGCCACGCTGCGCTACGGGCTGGTGCCGCTGGTGGTCCCGGAGCTGAAGACCATCACCGTCGGCGGCGCGGTGTCGGGCTGCTCGATCGAGTCGATGTCGTTCAAAGTCGGTGGCTTCCACGATACGTGCCTCGAGTACGAAGTGATCGACGCCAGGGGTGGTGTGATCACCTGCACACCCGATGATCTGCTCTTCCAGATGATGCACGGCTCGTTCGGGACGCTCGGCATCCTCTCGAAACTGACCTTCCGCCTGACGCCGGCGAAGCGGTTCGTGAAAGTCACGTACGAGCATTACCGCACGCTGAACGAGTACCGCGCCGCCATCGTCCGCCACTCCGAACGGCAGGACGTCGATTTCATGGACGGCATCATCCACTCGCCGCGCCACTACGTGCTGAGCGTCGCCGATTTCGTCGACGACGCGCCGTACGCGAATCGCTACGGCTGGTCGAAAGCCTATTATCGAAGCACCGCGAAGCGCGCCGACGACTACCTGAGGACACCCGACTACTTCTTCCGCTACGACCACGGCGTCACGCACGTGAACCCGTTCCTCGGCTCCTCGCAGGCGCTGCGCGCGGCGGAAAAGCTCAACTGGCTCTTGAGCAGGGAGAAGCCGACCATCATCCTCGACGTCTTCCTTCCCATCTCGAAGATGCCCGAATTCCTCGACTGGGACGGACGCGAGTTCGGCTATTTCCCGCTCTGGTGCGTGCCGTACCGCCGCCCGCGCGATTACGAGTGGGTCGCGCCGGAGGTGTTCGCGCGCTCGCCGGACGAGCTGTGGGTCGACCTCGCCATCTACGGCATGAAGCAGCGCGGCGAGCGCAACTACCACAAGCTGATGGAGGACAAGCTGCGCGAGCTGGGCGGGATCAAGACGTTGATCTCGCACAACTACTACACGCCGGACGAATTCTGGGCGACGTGGAACCGCGAGAACTACCAGGCGGTGAAGGCCCTCACCGATCCGGACAATATCTTTCGGGATCTGTACACCAAGACCTGCAAGGCCGCGATGGGAGTCGCTCCGGCGTAAGATGCCGGCATGGACCTCACCAGCCCGCTCGCTTCGATGCAGCAATTCCTCGCCACGCGCGGTCTCGCGTTCGCAATCAACCTCCTGGCGGCGGCGGCGATTTTCCTCTTCGGGCGCTTGCTGGCGCGCGGGGCGGCGCGCACGCTCGGCCGCGTCCTGCAGCGCTCGGGCACCGACGCGACCCTGGTTCGCTTCCTCGACAACCTCGTCTACGCGCTGCTGCTCGTCTTCGTCGTGGTGGCGGCCCTCGAGAAAGTCGGCGTCAACGCCACCTCGTTCGTCGGCATCGTCGCCGCAGCCGGCCTCGCCATCGGCCTCGCCCTGCAAGGCTCGCTCTCCAACTTCGCCGCCGGAGTGATGATCATCCTGCTGCAGCACTTCCATGTCGGCGACAAGATCGAGGCCGC
>VBLM01000648.1 GCA_005879095.1 Deltaproteobacteria bacterium | reverse complement strand
CTCTGGCCGCCGAACTTGGTCGCCGCGATGACGCGTTCGCCCGCGCGCTCCGCGGGGAGATCGATCTCGCCGGCGACCTCGTACCCCACCACACATGGAATCGGCGGCGCGTCGCGATAGAGGCCGACTCGCGCCATCACATCGGCAAAGTTCACCCCCGCCGCGCGGACGCGAATGCGCACCTCTCCGGCCTTCGGCTGCGGATCGGGCGACTCGCGCACCTCCAGCACCTCCGGCCCGCCCTTCCTGGTGATCCACACCTGCCGCATCGTCCCCTCCCTTGCCTTGAGGCCCGACACCCTGTCACGATGTCTTCGTGCGAACCTCGCGGCTCGTCGCGACGCTCGGCCCTGCCGTCCTGCTGGCCTGCGCCACCACGCGCCCGCAGGGCACCGATGTACCACTTGCAGCGCGCGTACAGGGACCCGGACTTCTCTTCGAGGTGGTGTACAGCAAGGCCGACGAGCGCGAGCTGGCGCGGATCGAGAGCGGACTTCTCTCGGTGGGTCCGCGCCTCTCGCGATGGGGCAGCTTCCGCGAGGGCGTGTGGGTGCGCGTCTTTCCCGATCACGACTCGCTGGAGCGCGCGCTCGATCGCCCCGGTTATCCGTGGCTGCGCGCCTGGGCCTACGGCGACCAGGTACTGCTGCAGTCGCCGCGCAGCTGGAACGCGCTGGAGCCGATCGACGAGGAGCTGAACGAGCTGCTCGCCCACGAGCTGACGCACTCGTTGATGTATCAGCTGATCGAGCCGGTTGACGGCCCGGCGTGGACGCCCGATGCGCCGATGGAGGAACCGCCGCTCTGGTTCCGCGAAGGGATGGCGTCGGTGACGGCGGGTCAAGGACACCGGCGGCTCTCGCGCGAGGACCTCTCGCGCTGGGTCACCGCGCATCCGGGCGCGGACCTGTTGCATCCCACGGCGGAGCTGTACCGGACGGAGAAGGAAGCCGTATACGGCGCGGCGCATCGGACGTTCGATCTGCTGATCCAGGTCTGCGGCTATCAGGGTGTGCGCGACGTGCTGCGCGGCGTGCGGACCGGCGCGCGGTTCGCCGACGCGTTCAAGGCCGCGACCGGACGCAGCCTGAGCGACTTCGAGCAGCAGACGATCCGCGCCCGTTTCGCGCCGATTCCTTCCGCGCCTTCCGGCGCCGGCGGACCATGAAATGTAAAGGCTTCAAGCGCACCGCGGAGGGCGCGGAGTTTGTTTTTTAAAAAAAAATACTCCGCGAACCTCAGCGCTCTCCGCGTCTCCGCGGTGAGATTTTGCTCTTATCTTTTCGCGGAGCTGACCGGCGCCGACCACGGCGAGGGCAGGACCGGCGGACGGCCGCTGTCCTTGCGGGTGCGCTGCAACTCGATCTCGCTCACCAGCACAGTGGGCGCGACCGTGCTCACCGGAACGAAGCCGCTCTCCGCTCCGCAGTAACCGTTGAAGACGCGCCGATCGTCTCCGGTGGCGATGATCTTGTTGATGCTGAGCAGCGGGGTTCCGACGATCTCGACGCCGCGCACCAGCGTCTCCGCGCCCGTCTTCGCGTCGACCTTGTAGACCAGCCGCGGTTGGCCCTTGAACGCCTGGTACGCGTAGCCGCTGGTGTCGGTGTTGCCACCGGTCACGTCTCGAATCAGGAGGCCGAACGGCTTGTCCTGCCGTTTCGCTTCGGCGATCAACGCCTCTTTCAACTTCGCCGCCGAGACGGTCTTCGCCGATTCGACGATCAGGTTCGACATCCGCGCGACCGGATCGCGACCCGGCGCCGAGCGCCCGTGCCCATTCGACACGGTGAATCCCTGCACCGGCGCGCGCGACAAGAGGAAAGACTTGAGCACGCCCTTGTCGACCAGCGTCGTCCGTTGCGCCTGCACGCCCTGATCGTCGAATCGATAAAATCCGTTCAACGACACGCTGCCGAGCGCGCGCGAGGTCGGGTCGTCGAGGATAGTGAGGAAGAAAGGCAGGATCGGTTTTCCCACCTGGCCCTTGAAGGTGTGCCCGTCCTTGTCGTCGTTCTGCCGCTCGCCCTCGAGCCGGTGGCCGACGGCCTCGTGGAAGAGCACGCCCGCCGCCTCCGGCGCGAGCAGCGCCGGCCCGGTGTACGGATCGGGCACCGGCGCGTCGCGCAGCGCGAGAAGCTCGCCCACCATCTCTTCCACGTGCGCCGCGAGGACCTCGCCGCGCGGCAACTCGCTCTCGCGCGCGCCGTAATAGTCGCGGCTGTCCTCGAGCAGCATCCCGTCGGGAGCGCGCGCCCACGCCTGCACGTGCAGTCCATAATTGAGCTGCTCGGTGACGAGCCGGGTCCCCTCGGTGTTGGCGAACTCGCGCGTCTCGTGATCCATCGAGACCCGCATCTGCGAGTCGAACAGCTCCGGATGCGAGCGCAGCTTTTCGGTCTGCGCGCGCGTCTCGCGCTTCCATCCGTCGCGATCGAACGGGTGCAAAGCCGGCGCATCGATCGAGACGTGCGGCTCCTCGCGCGAAAAGCTTGGCGGCGCGTCGGGATCGTCGGGCCGATAGACTTCCTTGCCCTTCTTTTTCAGATAGGCCGAGAGCGATTTCTTGTAGTGCTCGTCGGTCAGGAGCCAGAGCGCGTTGCGCCGCGCGACCGGATCGCGACCCGGCGCCGAGCGCCCGTGCCCATTCGACACGGTGAATCCCTGCACCGGCGCGCGCGACAAGAGGAAAGACTTGAGCACGCCCTTGTCGACCAGCGTCGTCCGTTGCGCCTGCACGCCCTGATCGTCGAATCGATAAAATCCGTTCAACGACACGCTGCCGAGCGCGCGCGAGGTCGGGTCGTCGAGGATAGTGAGGAAGAAAGGCAGGATCGGTTTTCCCACCTGGCCCTTGAAGGTGTGCCCGTCCTTGTCGTCGTTCTGCCGCTCGCCCTCGAGCCGGTGGCCGACGGCCTCGTGGAAGAGCACGCCCGCCGCCTCCGGCGCGAGCAGCGCCGGCCCGGTGTACGGATCGGGCACCGGCGCGTCGCGCAGCGCGAGAAGCTCGCCCACCATCTCTTCCACGTGCGCCGCGAGGACCTCGCCGCGCGGCAACTCGCTCTCGCGCGCGCCGTAATAGTCGCGGCTGTCCTCGAGCAGCATCCCGTCGGGAGCGCGCGCCCACGCCTGCACGTGCAGTCCATAATTGAGCTGCTCGGTGACGAGCCGGGTCCCCTCGGTGTTGGCGAACTCGCGCGTCTCGTGATCCATCGAGACCCGCATCTGCGAGTCGAAAAGCTCCGGATGCGAGCGCAGCTTTTCGGTCTGCGCGCGCGTCTCGCGCTTCCATCCGTCGCGATCGAACGGGTGCAAAGCCGGCGCATCGATCGAGACGTGCGGCTCCTCGCGCGAAAAGCTTGGCGGCGCGTCGGGATCGTCGGGCCGATAGACTTCCTTGCCCTTCTTTTTC
>VBLM01000646.1 GCA_005879095.1 Deltaproteobacteria bacterium | reverse complement strand
CTTGCCGCTGTTCTCGCGCGTCGCAGCCCGGTCGACGGAGGAGCTGACGCAGGTGATGCGCCGGTCGCTCGAGATCATCCTGCTCTTCGCCGCGTCGATCAGCGTCGCGATCGGGCTCGGCGCCGACGTCTGGATTTCGATCCTCGGCGGCGAGGCATACGCGCCCGCGGTGCCGTCGCTCCGGCTGCTCGCGCCGGTGTTCGTGCTGACGTACGTCGGCATGGTCTGCGCCGATTACCTCTACCTGCTCGGGCGGTCGTGGACGGTGACCGCGATCTGCCTCGGCGGGCTGGCGGTGCACGCGCTGCTCGATGCGTCGCTGATTCGGCCGATGCTGACAGCGCTGGGTCCGGGCGGCGCCGGCGTCGGATCGGCGCTGGCCACCTGCGCCACCGAGGCGTTTACCTGCGGAATGTTCGTCTTCGCCATCGGCCGCAAGCTGCTCGACGCGCGGCTGGTCTCGGCGCTGGGCAAGCTCGCCCTCGCCTCGCTGGCGGCTTTCGCGCTCGACCGTGTCTTCGTCCATCTTGGACCGGCGCGGTTGCTTCTCGACGCGCTGGCGTACTGCGCGGTCGTGGCCGTGAGCGGCGCGATCCGGATCGACGAAATCCGTCGTTTCCTCTCTCAAGCTCGGCAGTGAACAGTTGCAGCGACCGAGCGCCCGCCGCACCTTCACGGGCGATGCGCCGTGGCCTGAATCTCGCCGTATTCCTCGCTCTCGCCGGCTGCCGCCACACCGGCGCGTTCGTCTGGGTCGACCAGTACGCGGCGACGCCGGCGACACCTTCGTACGTCGTCGGACCGGGTGACATCGTCTCCGTCCGCGTCCTCGGCCACGACGAGATGTCGGCGCGCGCCAAAGTCCGCAGCGACGGCCGGATCGCGATCCCGTATCTGAACGACGTCGAGATCGCCAACCAGGCGCCCGACGACGTCGCGGAGAAGCTGCGCAAGAAGCTGATCGAATTCGTCAACCGTCCGATCGTGACGGTGACCGTCGACGAGCCGCGGCCGTTCACGGTGCCGGTGACGGGGGAAGTCACCCGTCCCGGCGTCTATCCGCTCGAGACGCCGGCCGGCGTGCTGCAGGCGCTGGCGAGCGCGGGCGGGCTGACGCAGTTCGCACACGACGACCAGATCTACGTGCTGCGGCGCGGACCCGACGGGCTGGTGCGCATCCGCTTCAAGTACGAATCGCTCGCCCACGCCGAGGGACAGAGCGGCACCTTCGTGCTGCAGCGGGACGACATCGTCGTGGCGGAGTAGCGGTGGCCGCGCTGCTGCTCGCGGCACTCTTCGGCGCGCGTCTCGACGCTGCGGTCGAAACCTCCGGGCATGCGGGATCGGATGCGCTCGCCGGCACTGCCGACGTCGAGCCTTCGCTGACGCTGCGACTCCCCGAGATCCAGCTTCGTTATGCCCCGAGATTATTGACGAATTCGGATGGCGCCCTGACGCGGCAATCGGCGGCGCTGAGCGCACGGTGGACGCAGGATCGCCTCTGGACCTGGTCCGCCGCAGCGCGGTTTCACGAAGGCCGCAGCGAGTTCGCCGGATGGGACTCGATCGAGAACATCCTGCCGCTGATCCGCGACGAGCTCTTTTTCGACGGCAACGCCGGCTTCACCTACACGCCCGCGCGGGGCTGGGCCATCGACGCGAGCGCGGGGTGGTTTACGTATGGCGGACTTTCTGACGCATCGCAGCAACTGATTCCGCTGCAGCGCGGGCCCCAGTTCTACGCGGCGGTGCGGCAGGTGGTGACCCGGTCGGACGAGGTCATGTACGAATTGTACAATTCGTACACTTCGGCCACCGGCGACCGGCACACCTCGCTGCTCAAGCTCACCGCCGGGTGGAAGCACGAACTGACGCCGGCCGCGCGGTTTTCGCTCTCCGCGGGCGCCAGCGACGACGGCGCGCTGAGGCCGGTTGGTTCCGCCGAGCTTCAGTACCAGGCCGCTCGCGGCCTCGACCTGCGCCTGACCAGCGGCGTCGGGCCGCACTACAGCCTCGCCACTGCCGACCTTCGCGATCGCGCCGAGATCCAGGCCGCCGCGCGGTTCTCGGTCGACGCGCTGTCGCTCCGCGCCCGTGCCGCGGCCGCGAAGGAGGTCGACGCCGGCGGGGCGCTCGGAATCCTCGGCGGCGAAGCCGGCTACCGCCTGTCGCGCAACCTCTCCTTCAGCGCCGGCCTCGAAAGCATCCGGCAGCGCGGCGTGCCCGAGTCCGCCTGGTTCGCCTTCGCCGCGCTCACCGCCGGCGCGCAGGACATCTTCTAGACGACAATGGCCAACCTGTTGCTCCTCTCGATACTTGTCGCGACCGTGGCGATGCCTAGCTTGGCCGCTCGGGAGCCCGACGCGCGCCGCGGCCTCGCCAGGCTGCTCGTCCGGATGTTCACGTTCGTGGTCGTCTACTGGCTGATCGTGCTCTTTGTGACGCCGCGGCCGTGAGGGAGGGCGGGATGGGCAACGAAGTCGAGCCGTTCGCCGCGCCGCCGCTCTTCGAGGCCGGCGAGCTTCGGGCGCGGGCCGCCTTCGTCGCGGGCGCGCTGCGGCACCGGTGGAAGATCGCAGTCGAGATCTTCGCCGCCGTCGTCGGCGCGACGCTCCTCGCGCTGCCGCTCTTGCCGCGCAGCTATCACGTCGAGTCGAAGCTGCTCGCGCTGCCATCCGACGGCGCGCCGGGCGTGGCGCGGCAGAACAGCGGCGATCCGGCCGGCCTGCTCGAATCGGCCGCGCAGGTCGCGCTGGCGCACGACAACCTGGTCGCCATCGTGCGCGGCCAGGACCTGGTCTCGACGTGGGAAGCCGAACGCGGCGCGCTTTCGCACCTGTGGGAGCGCATCGCACCCGTGGATCCGGTGGGTCGCGAGCGCGCGATGGTGCATCGGCTCCAGAAGAAGCTCACCGTTCAGGTCAAGGGCGAGCAGGTAGTGATCGGCTTCGACTGGCCCGAGCCGCGCAGCGCGGTGGCGGTGGTCGAGGCCGCGCAGAAATTCCTGCTCGACGCCCGGCGCGACGCCGAGCTTTCGCCGCTCGAGCGCAAGGCGACGTCGATGGAGGCGAGCGCGGCGCAGTTGCAGCGGCGCATCGATGACTTGACGGCTCGCGTCACGGCTGCGGTGCGGCTCAAGCGCCGCGGCGCGCGGGCAGCGACGGTGCGCGCGCTGCAGGCCGATGGCCGGTTCCGCGACCTGCCCGATCCGGCGCTCGCGCAGGAGCGGCTGGAGTTGATCGCGCGGCGCAAGGCGATCGCCGATCTCGAGGAGACGCGAAGGCGCCGGTTCGCCGAGCTGAACGCTACGCTCGCCGAGCAGCGCGCTGCGCTGGGGCCGGAGAACGCCACGCTGCTCGAGACGCAGGAGAAGATCGCAGCGCTCGCCGCGGAGGGATCGCAGGTCGACCGGATGCGCGCCGAAGAGCAGGCGCTTCTTGCCGCCTACGTGCGCGCCGGCGGCCGCGAGACGGAGCTCTCGACGGAGCCCGGCCCGGCATGGCCCGCCGAGTTGAAAGAGGATGACCCGGCGGTCTCGTTCGACAAGGCGCGCATCTCGATGGAGGAGGCGAGCCTTTCGCGGTTGCAAGCGGAAGTCGCCGACGCGCGGCAGGCGCTGGCAGCGGCGCGCGTCGCGTTCGAAAGCCGCTACCTGGTGATGACGCCGCCGGAGGTTCCGGAGGGACCTTCGTTCCCGCGCGTGCCGCTGCTGGTGCTCGCCGCCGTGCTGGCTGGCGCCGTGATGGCGGCACTCGGGGCGATCGCGGCGGAGGCCTTCGGCGGCGACGTGCAGGCGCAAGAGCGGCTGGCGCTGGCCGAAATGCCGTGAGCCGGGCCGCGCTGCCGCTCGCTGCAGTGACGGTCGCGGCTGTGCTGCTTTCCAACGGAGACGCCGCGGTAGCGATCGGGCCCGCGCTGGCCGCTGTCGCGTTCATGGCGCTCTTGTTCGCGCCGCTGCGGTCGTGCGTGTTTTCACTGGTTTTCCTCTCGCTGATCGCCGACGCGCCGCAGGACAACCCGATGTCGGGCCACTGGCACTCGCCGCTCTACGCGCTCGGCCAGGTGTTGTGCAGCAACTGGAGCGGGACGTTCGGGATTTCGGCGTTGCCGTTCTCCGGGATCGACGTCGCGGGCTTCGTGCTGCTCGTGCGGGCGGCTTTGTCGGCCGATCGCGCGCGCTTGGCGGCGCCGTTGCGCTCGGCCGCGGCAGCCTTCTTCGCGACCGTCGTCCTGCTCGCGGCGGCGGGCGCGGTGCGGGGCGGAAGTGCCGACGCGGCGTACTGGCAGGTCCGCCAGCTGGCGTGGATGCCGGGGCTGATCTGGCTTTCCGCGCACGCGCTCGACGGCGAGTCCGGTTTTCTGCGGCTCTCGCAACTGATCGTCGCCGCCGCGCTGGTCAAATCGGCGGTCGGCCTCTGGTTCCATTTCTTCGTCGCGCTGCCTCGGGGGATCGATTCGCCGGTCATCCTCTCGCACTCGGAGACGCTGCTGCTCTGCCTCGCGGTCGCGCTTCTGGCGGCGCGCTGGCTCGAACGGCCGAATGCTGCATCGCTGCGGTCGTTGCTCTTTCTTCCGCCGATCCTCGCGGCGATCTGGCTCAACAACCGGCGCATCGCCTGGGTCGGGCTGACGGCGTCAGCAGCGCTGATCTGGAACTTCGCCCGCTGGAATGCCGGCAAGCGGGCGCTGGCGCGGGGCGCGCTGTTCGCGGTGCCGCTGGCGGTGGCGTACGTCGCCGCCGGTTGGCAATCCGATGCGCCGGCGTTCAAGCCGGTGGCGGCGGCGAGAACCGTGATCAGCCCGCGCCGCACCGTGCAACGGGCCGGAGCCGATTCGTCGACTGGCGCGCGGGAGATCGAGAACTTCAATCTCTCGCAGACGCTGCGGCTGCACCCGCTCGGCACCGGGCTCGGCCATCCGTACGAGGAAGCCATCAAGGGCCCCGACATTTCCGCCGATTTCGCCCTCTATCGCTACATCCCGCACAACGAAGTCGTGTGGATGCTGACCGCGGGCGGTCCGATCGGGTTCTTCCTCCTCTGGTCGCTGTTCGTCGTCGGGATCTACCTCGCGGCGCGATCGCACCGGTTTGCGCGGACGCCGGTCGAGCGCTGCGCCGCGCTCGCATCGCTCTGCGCGCAGGTGATGTTCGTCATCCAGGCCTGGGGCGACATGGGCACGCAAAGCTGGTCGGCGGTGTGGCTCGCGTCGGCAGCGCTGGCGACGGCGGGAGCGCTCGCGGTGCGGACCGGCGCGTGGTCGCCGGCGGCGGTCGCGGCAACAGCGCGGCGCCGACTCGTTTGAGGGCTCAGGTCGCCCGCAGTTCTTCCACGAAGCCGAATCCCTCAGGCCACCCGCGCAGGCCGGAGGCGCTGTTGATGTGGCCCCTGGCGCCGACGTCGACCAGCCGACTCCCCCAGGCCCGCGCGATCTCCTTCGCGCGCTCCGGTCTGACGTACTCGTCGTCGGTGCTCGACACGACGATGCTCGGGAACGGCAGCTTCGCGAGCGGCATCGGCGCGAAGCCCGTCGTCCCGGCGGCTCGCCAACGGCAACGTGTTCGCTGCCTGACGCTTTGGCTCCTCTGCGCAGGGCGATGCCTAGGTTGTCCAGCCTGATGGAGCCGTCCGCACAGGCCGCGATCGCCCCACGCGATGCGTTCGGGCCCGAGCAGTTCGGCGCCTACAGCTTCGCCGACGTCGATCGCTGGATCGTGAAGCCGCGCCGCGGCGCGCGGCTGCGTCCGACGGTCGATCTCTTCACGGTGCCCTACTCGCCGGTGCTCCTCGGACCGCGCCGGGGCGAGTGGTTGCCGGACGTGGGAGAGAGCGTGCACCGGATGGTGCGCTGCGAAACTACGGCATCGCTCCTGGAGCGCGTCCGGATCGACGGAATCCTCGCCGACAGGCTGGCGCTCAAGCTGGGCTGGCTGACCCAGCGGGCGCTCGCGCCGACACAGGGACGGGTTTCATGAGGCAACGCGCTGGAAACTGGATCGTGCTTCTGCTGGCCAATCTCTACCTGGCGTCGCCGGTCGTCCACGACCTGGGCCTCACCGCTTCCGACGGGCGCGGCATCGACAAGATCAGCCTCTTCGCGGTGCCCGCCTCGGTCCTCTGGCTGGCCCTGGTGCAGTGCCTGTTCCGCCGGCAATGGCTGGCCCACGCGGTGCTGTTTCCTTTCTATGTCGCGACCGCGTTCGACCTGTTCCTGGTGCTGCGCTACGACACCCGGCTGTCATCCAGCTCGATCAGCATGATCCTGGAGAACCTGCGCCTGGTCCCCGACTTCATCCGCGCGCAGGCCTTGCCGCTCATCGTCGCGACAGCCGTGCTGCTGGTGCTCTTCGCGGCAGCGGTGTTCGCCGGGCGGAACCTGGTCATCCGCTCACGGCGGCCGATGCTCATCTCGCTGGCCGGGCTCGCCGTCCTCTATGGCGGTCTGCTCGCCTACCGGACGCGCGCCACCGGCTCGCTGCGCGAGGCGGTGGGCGAGATCGTCGTGCACGACCGCAACAGCCCCTTCGGCGTCCTGCCGCAAGGGTACGTGGCGTACCGCGTCTACCGCGACGCGCTGGAGCACGAGCGCCGCGCGGCATCCTTCTCGTTCGGAGCGACCCGCCCGCAGGCGCCGGCCGGGCCCGAGCTCTATGTCCTCGTCGTCGGCGAGAGCTCGCGGCGGGACCACTGGAGCCTGTATGGCTACGGACGCGAGACCACGCCCAGGCTCGCCCGGCAGTCCAACCTCGTCGTCCTCCAGGACATGGTGACGCAGGCGGCCCTGACGCAGATCTCGGTCCCGCTGATGATCACCCGGGCCGGCATCGAAGATCCCGACGCGCGCGCGAACGAGAAGTCCATCGTGGCGGCATTCCGCGAAGCGGGCTTCCTCACCTACTGGCTCTCGACGCAGCAGCGCGATCATTTCACCGGCGCGATCAACCGCTACTCCGGCGAGGCGGATCACACCTGGTTCCTCGACCGCAGGCACGATGGCGCGCTGATCGATTCGCTGAAGGAATTCGCCGCCCGGGCCCCGGGCGAGAAGCTCTTCTTCGTCCTCCACACCCAGGGCAGCCACTTCGTCTTCAAGGACCGCTATCCGGCCTCGTCGGCGCGCTTCTCGGGCGCGGCCGGCGATCGGGACGCGCTCATCGAGCAGTACGACAACTCCATCGTCTACACCGATGAGGTCCTCGCCCGGCTGATCTCCTGGCTGGAGACGCGCCCGGGCCTCGCCGGCCTCTTCTACGTGGCCGACCACGGGGAGAACCTCTACGACGACGGCCGCCAGCTCTTCGGACACTTCCTCAACAACGAATACGACATGCCCGTCCCGGCGCTGCTCTGGATGTCGGACGCCTGGGCGCAGGCCCATCCGGAGATGCGCGAGGCGGCCCGGACCAATGCTTCGCGCAAGCTCAATACCCGGGTGGTGTTCAGCACCCTCGCGGACCTGGCCGGCATCCGCATCCGCGGCATGGATGTGAGCAAGCTGAGCGTGTTCAGCCCGGGGCTTTCGCCGGGGACCCGCCTCTTCCGCAAGCGCGACCGGCTGGTGGACTTCGATGAATGGCGGGCAGCGAACGTGCCCCCTCGAAGCGCCAGCCGGGCGGATCTTGCAGAGTAGTGAACATTGCGGCCCGGCGAAGTCCGCGCGCTCGAATGGGCCGACATCGATTTCACCCGCCTGATTCACGTGCACGCGGAGCCGACGGACCCACCAAGGACGACGAGAG
This sequence comes from Deltaproteobacteria bacterium, assembly GCA_005879095.1. Classification (GTDB taxonomy): domain Bacteria; phylum Myxococcota; class Myxococcia; order Myxococcales; family 40CM-4-68-19; genus 40CM-4-68-19. The sequence continues at coordinate 301 of VBLM01000646.1, read as the reverse complement.
CAGGCACGTCCCGCTCGTTCCCGCGCTCGCCGACGTCCTCAGGGAATGGCAAAAGCACTGTCCGGTGGGCAGCGCGGTCCTTCCGCTCCAGAAGCGGCGCTGATCCTGCCGCCGAGTTACGGTGGGCTTACGTTCAGTGTCCTTCGCGCTGGACCACTCGGCGGCTGCCCTGTAGTTTCGCCGCGGTAGCGCGTCCGGATCTGGTGGCCGGCCCGGTCTTCAAAACCGGTGGCGGGCGATGAGAGTCGTCCTCGGTGGGTTCGATTCCCATGCGCTACCGCCACCAACCTCGCGGAATTAC
>VBLM01000645.1 GCA_005879095.1 Deltaproteobacteria bacterium | reverse complement strand
CTCTCCGAGCTGGCGAGCTATGGTGGCGAGCTGGAGCGCAAGCTCGATCCGCGCACCGCCGCCACGATGCAGATCGAGAAGCTGCATATCGACGAGCGATCGTTCCGCGAGTTGCACGAGAAGGACCGGATGGCGCGCGAAAAGCTGGCCGAGGGCATCGACGGCTTTACCAAGGCGCAGGTCTCGCTGGAAGCGATGTTGATGGAGAAGTTCAAGGGCGACACTTCGAATGCGGCGCGCGACCTGTTCCGCATCTTCGATCTCGACGGCGACGGCTTCATCACCCGCGAGGAGTGGGCAGGGACCGACGCGGTCTTCGACGCGCTCGACGTCAACGGCGACGGGCGGATCACGCCGGAAGAGATGGGCGCCGGCCTCGGCGCCGCCTTCCGCCTGCCCGACGCCGCGCACGGGTAAGGCTTCAAGCGCACCGCGGAGGCGCGGAGGACGCGGAGTTTTTTTTTGAAAAAGAAACTCCGCGATCCTCCGCGCTTCTCCGCGCCTCCGCGGTGAGATTTTGCTCTTGCCCAGCCGCTCCAGATGACCGATGGCGGATCGAGACCATCGTCTGCTATCTGCGGCGCGCCCTCTTCCCCCGGAGCGTGCTGTGAAGCCTTTTCTTGCCCTTTCCCTGCTCGCCGTCGCCTGCGGTGGCACCGGTCAGCTCGACGCGGACGACCAGAATTTCACCAGCGATGTCGCGACCTTGCTGGTGATGGACCTGGACTCGCAGTTGGTGACCTCGACGACCGCGAATGCGTCCGGCCAGATCCGCGCACAGCTGATGTACACCGTCGGCCACCTCAACGCCGAGCCTGGCGTCTCGCGCCTCGACAAGCTCAACCTGTCGAACGTGAGCACCGTCGGGATCGGTAACGGGCTTTATCGAATCTCGTACCACGTCAAGCTGCCGGTCGCCTGGGGCAGCAAGACGAACCTGCCCTCGCAGTACACGTTCACGCTGCCGAAGCGCGTCGACGCGACCGGACAGCAGGCGTTCTGGAACAAGTACTCTTCGGTCTGCAACGATCACGACGGCGACGAAGTGACCGTCGACAATTTCTGGTACCACTACCGGCCGCACTACGCGGGCTGCTCGCTGGCAGCCGCGGACGTGACGGTGGCGACGGCCAGGGCGGCGATGAGCCCCGTCAACACGGTCGCCAAGTACCCGGAATACCACAAGGTTTGGGAAGACGGCTTGCTCACCGTGGTGGCTGTGTTTGGCAAATACACGCCGGGCGCGACGGATTCCTACAGCGACGCCGGCCTCGCCGCCTACGCCGAGTTCGCCGCCGCCGCTGCCGCCGAGCTCGGCGTGCCCGCGCCCACGGCCGACGCCGCGCACCCGGACATCACGCTGCGCGCCGGCAACGTGGTGGTGACGATGTTGCTCACCGACAAGCTGATGCTCGCGCCGCTCAGCTGGCAGAAGCGCTTCGCCGAGGTGAGCACCAACGCCGACCTGATCATGTACAACGGCCACGCCGGCCTCGGCGCCAACGTCCGCGCGCTGGCCAACATGGGCCAGTTCTTCCCCGGCAAGTACCAGATGCTGTTCATCGACGGCTGCGACACGTTCGCCTATGCGGACAACACCTGGGCCACGCGGCGCGCTGCGCTCAACGCGGACGATCCTTCGGGCACCAGGTATCTCGACGTGATCACCAACGCGATGCCCGCGTACTTCAACTCCATGCCCGACGCGGCGATGGCGCTGCTCCGCGCGCTGCGGCATCCGGAGACGCCGCAGACGTATCCGCAGATCTTCCACAACATCAACCCCGATCACGTGGTGGTCGCCAACGGCGAAGAGGACAACGTCTTCCACCCCGGCGTCGCGTACACCCCGCGCTGGTCGCTGGCCGAGGAAGGCTTCGTCGGCAAGAGCGAGTCGGTGCTCTACACCGCCAACGTGCAGCCGGGCACGTACGTGTTCGCCCTCTCGCCCGACCCGTCGATCGCCGGCGGCGACGGCGACCTCCGCGTCCGCGCCGGCGCGATGCCGACGCCCGATCAGACCTACAAGTGCAAGAGCTACATCGGCAACACCAACGAGCGCTGCAGGCTGACGTTCACGTCGCCGCAGAAGCTCTACATGACGGTCACCGGCGACGCGACCGGGGTGCAATCGCACTTCTTTCTCCGCGCGTTTTCGCTGCAATAATCAGCAACGCGCCGCGTGATTGACACCGCGGCGCCGGGCGTTAGCTTGCATGGGTAGCGTGAGGCATTTCGCCCACGCTGTGAATCCCCGCCGGGAGCGAACAGCCTCGGCGAGTTGGAGGAAGCATGTACCCAGGCATGATGTGGTGGTGGAAGCACGCGCGCGGCCGGCACGGCTGCGGCGAAGGCGCGAGCGCAGGCGAGGGTGAAGGCTGGCAGGCCGGACCGTGGGGACACCGCGGTGACGACTTCGGCGGAGGCGGCGCCTTCGGCGTCCGGCGGC
>VBLM01000647.1:4603-7488 GCA_005879095.1 Deltaproteobacteria bacterium | reverse complement strand
TCGGCGGTGATCTTTCCTTCTTTCAAGAGCCGCATCAGATCGGTGTCCATCAGCTGCATGCCCTGCTCGCGGCTGGTCGAAATCACCGACGGCAGCTGGAACGACTTGCCCTTGCGGATCAGGTTCGACACCGCTTCGTTGTTGATCAAAAGCTCGACGGCCAGCACGCGCCCGGGCCCGGTCTTCTCTATCATCAGATACTGGCAGACGACCGCGCGCAGCGAATCGGCGAGCGTCGATCTGACTTGTTGCTGCTGTCCCGGCGGGAACGCGCTGACGATGCGGTCGACGGTGGTCGCCGCGGAAACCGTGTGCACCGTGCCGAACACCAGGTGTCCCGTCTCCGCCGCGATCACGGTGAACTCGATCGTCGGCAGATCGCGCATCTCGCCGACCAGGATCACGTTGGGATCCTCGCGCAGCGTCGATCGCAGCGCCGCCGCGAACGACCGCGTGTGCGTGCCCACCTCCCGCTGGTTGATGAGGCTGGTCTTGCGCTTGTGGATCACCTCGATCGGATCCTCGAGCGAAATGATGTGCCGCGAGGCGGTTCGGTTGATGTAGTCGATCAGCGCCGCCAGCGTGGTCGACTTGCCCGAGCCGGTCGGTCCGCCCACCAGCACCAGGCCGTTCTTCATGTTTCCAAAAGATTGCACCATCGGCGGCAGACCGAGCTTCTCGAATTCCGGCAGCTTGCCGCGGATGCGCCGGAACACGCCGGAGAGCCCGCCCAGCTGCTGGAAGACGTTGGCGCGGAAGCGCAGCCCCTCGCTCTTCACCTCGTGCGAGTAGTCGACGTCCTGCAGCGCCTGCAGCGCCATCAGCTGCTCGGTGGAGAGGTGCGGCATGAGCAGCGCTTTCACCTGCTCCTCGGCGAGCGGACCCGACGTCAGCGCGCTGATCTGGCCCACCTTCTTCATGAAGACCGGCTTGCCGGAAGCGACGATCAGGTCGTCGCCCTCCTGCTGCGCGAGCTGGTAAAGGAGCCGATCGAGCAGCGGCACCGCCACCGCGCTGTTGCCCTGCGCGGTGATCCGCCAGCGAGTGATCAATTCGCGCGCCGCCGCGCGCACTTTCAGATGGGGGTCGTCGTTGAGCTTCGCGACCACCGCCGCATGATCGTTGGCGTCGAACTTGTCGAGGAATTTGACGGCGAGGAAGCGGACGTCCGGGCTCTCCGAATTGCACAGCGCCGCGACCTGCGCCGCCGCTCCTTTCGCGTTCATGTCGGTCAGCGCCTGGATGCAGACCGGCTGCAGATCCGGATCGGCCCCCATGATGTGAACGAGGTACGGAATCGCGCGCTCGTCGTTGATCAGCGCCACCGCCTCGATCGCGGTCTCCTTCACCCACCAGTCGGGATCCTGCGTCGCCGTCTGCACCAGGGAGCGCAGCGCCTTGGGATCCTTCAACCGCCCGAGCACGTTGACGGCGAAACGTCGGATGACGTCCGACTCGTCGGACAACAGGGGCACCATGTGGGGAGTCAGGCGCGTTCCACCCAGCTCGATGAGCGCGTCCATCACCCGCTCGCGCACCCACCAGTCCTCGTCGCGCAGCACCGCCATCAGCTTGGGCCACAGCGACTGGTCGGGATCGGGCACCGCGCGGATGACCTCGGTGGCCATCCGCCGCACGTTCACGTCGCGGCTCCGCAGGAGCCACACCACCGTGCGCGAGAGGTCGAGCTTGCCCTCGATCGAGAGCTGCTTCAAGACTTCCGCGGCGCGGTTGCGGACCGGGATCTGTTTGTGCCCGAGCGCGTCGACCAGCGGCGGCAGCACCACGTCGCTGCCGATGGCTTCCAGCGCGTTGAGCACCGCCAACCGGATCGCGCGCGGACCCGCCCGCATCTTCCGCTCCAGCGCCGAGATCACCCGCGGCGAGGAGAAGCGGCGCAGGCCGTCGACTGCGGCCTTGACCATGCCGATCGAATCCGAGTCGAGGAAGATGCCGACGTACTCGAACCAGTCCTGCTCCGCACAGAGCGCGGAAAACGAGAGGATGCCCTGGATGACGACCGGTTCCTGCTGCTGCTGCGCGTCGAGCACCGGCGCGATCACCTTCAGCGCGGCGGCCGGGTCCTTGGCCATCGCCTTCTGGTCGCCGAGATGTTTCAGCGCGTGAACTTTTTCCGCCGGCGTTCCGACCGCGACGGCGGCTTGCAGCGCCGGCACCGCCTGGTGCCTGGCGAATCCGACCAGCACGTCGAGCGCCTCGATGCGACCGGCGAATCCGGGCTCGCCGACGGCGCGCGTCAGGAGCTCGAAGATGGTCTTGCCGCCGCCGATCTGCGTCAGCGTCCGCGCGACCGTGGCGCGCAGTCCAACGTCGGTCGAGCGCAGGTGCTCCACCAGCGCGGCGTGCTCGGTGGCGCTGTTCACCTTGGGGATCAGCGCGGCCAGCGTCGTCCGCAGCCCCGGCTCCGCCCCCTTGAGCGCCTTGACGAACGGCACGAACAGCGACTTGTCCGGGTTCTTGTCGATGATGCGCGCGAACACCGTCAGCCGCGAGCGGTGCACGTTCGCATCCGGCGCCTTGCCGGCGACGATGTCGAGGAGCTTGAGCACCTCGGGCGGCTGCGGCGCCTCGACGGTCGCGAGGAACGCCTCGATCTCCTCGGGCGCCTTCCACGCGGCGGCTTTGAACTGGGTGAGGAGGTCCTTCGAGCTCATTGCGACCCGTGAGAATACCAGAGGAGCGCGGGTCCGCCTTTTTCCTTTCTCAGAGGTAGGCGCTGGACGTACACCGTAGTCATGATCCCTTCCCTTCTCCTCTTCGCCGCAGCGCTCCAAGGCGAGATTCCCGTCACCACCAAATCGACCGAGGCAGCGGCCGCCTTCCGCGCCGGACGCGAGAAGGCGCTCAATTTCCAGAACGTCGAA
>VBLM01000647.1:0-4533 GCA_005879095.1 Deltaproteobacteria bacterium | reverse complement strand
GGCTCGCGCAGGTGGAGCGCGCGGTTTCGCTGGCGGGGCCGTTGTCGCCGGCGGAGCGCAAGTCGATCGAGGCCATTCTCGCCGAGCGCAAGGGCGAGGACGAGAAGGTGCGGCTTCTCAAGCGCGAGATCGCGGACCTCGCGCCCAACGACTGGCTGGCGCAGCTCCAGCTCGGCGTGCAGTCGTTCTACGACCACAAGTCGCAGGCGACGATCCTGTACCTGAACAATGCCATCAAGCTGAACCCGTCCGCTGCGGAGGCGTACAACTATCTCGGCTACGTGCTCGCGCAGCAGGGCCAGTACGACGACGGGATCAAGGCGGTGCGGAAGTTCGTCGAGCTCAAACCGCTCGAGCCGAACTCGTACGACTCGCTCGGCGAGGTGCTGCTGCTGGCGGGCCGCTACGATCAGGCGGAGTCGGCGTTCGCCAGGTCGGCGGAGATGGCGCCCGACAACTGGATGTCGTGGATCGGCGTCGCCTACGCGCGCTAAGTACGTCACGCGCGCGCCGGACAAGCTGGCGATCGATCTCACGCTCGCCTGGAGCTGGCTCGCGGAAGGCAACGCGGAGGCTGCGCTGAAAGAGATCGACGCGATCGAAGCGCAGGCCCGCAAGACCGATTTCGATTACGCGTGGGCAGCGTTCGAGCGGGCCGAAATGCTGCACGAGGCCGGCCGCGAAGTGGAGGCGACGAAACAGCTCGAGCAAGCCCGCCTGCGCGGCTCGAAGGGAACCCTGACCGGGGCGGAGCAGAATCGTCTGCGGCGCGCGGGCCTCGTGCTGCAGGCGCGCATCGGCGCCGCGTCATCGAAACCGCGCGACGCCGAGCAGGCGCTCGCCGCCCTGGACGGAGATCTGAAAGCGGCCCCCTCCAACGCCGACCTGCGCGGCATGGTGCATTACGCCAAGGGACTGGTCGCCCTCTCGCACGGCGATCCACGGCAGGCGATCGAGAGCTTCAAGCTCTGCCCGGAGACCGATTACGACTGCCGGCGAGACCTCATCTCCGCCCAGCAGCAGGCCGGGCAAGCGGCTGCTGCAGCGGAGACGCGATCGCGCCTTCTGCGCGCGAACGCGCGGGACAACATCCATCGCGGCGCGGATCCGGCGTATCTCTTCGTCTCCTCGCGGCTGAAGGCCCGGAAATGATGCTTAAGCTTTTTCGGTGGAGCGGGAGCTTCTCTACGTAGCGCTGGGCGATTCGACCGGTACCGGCGCCGGCGCGCAGTCCGGCGGCGGCTATCCGGAGCGCCTCGTCCGGTTGCTGCCGGCGCGATTGCGCCTCTCGAATCTGTGCCGCAGCGGCGCGACCAGCGCCGACGTGCTCTCGGATCAACTGCCGCTCGCGCTGCGTTCGCGCCCGCGGCTGATCTCGCTCGGGATCGGCATCAACGACCTCGGCCTGCAGCTGCCGGACGAATCGTTCGCGCTGAACCTCGAGGAGATCGCTATCGGGCTCTCACCGGCCGTTGCGCGGCTCGTGCCGCGGTTGCTGTATGAGAAGCGGATCGAGATGTTCAACGAACATGTCACCGCGACGGCGGCGCGGCACGATCTGACACTGATCGATCTCTACGCGCTGAGCCGCGAGATCGTGCCGGGACGCCCCGAGCTCTTTTCCCCCGATGGCTACCATCCGAGCGCGCTCGGCTACGACGAGTGGGCGCGGCGGATGGCGCCCGCCGTCGAGCAGCTTCTCGGGGTAGGTGTCGCTGCTACCGGCTGAAACCAAAGCTGAAATGCCGCCACTCCTGGTGCGTAAGGAGAACAGGAGGCCGTCATGGGAGCTCGCAAGCTGATCTTTCCGATCGCGCTCGCAATTCTCTGGGTGCTCATGGCAGCCATGGCGATGGTCGATTTCGCCAGCTTCGACGCCACCACCCGGCCATCACGGATCGTTTCGGTGGAGAGGCCGGTGCTGCGCTCCTAGGCCTTGCCGCGCAGCTTGGCCAACCACCAGCGCAAGCCGACGAAGAGAAAGCGCCAGTCCTTGAAAAACTCGGGCGGCTTTTTCTCGTAGTAGTGGCCGACGAACTGGAAGATCCAGCCGATCACGAACAGGGCCAGTGCCCATCGCCAGAGGCCGGCGACGAAGAACGAGGCCAGCCCCAGCACCACCGAGATCGCGATCATCGGGATGCCGATGGTGTGGCAGACGCGATTCACGGGATGCGTGTGCGCGGTCGCGTACTCGGCGATCCACTCTTCGTTCGATCGGTTCCCCAGCATGAAGCGAGCTTAGATCCGGCTCACCGCGAACGCCACCACGCCGGCGAGGGCGGCCACTTTCAGGGCGCGGCGCATGCGCAGGCGGCGTGTGGCGATGCGCGACTCGCGCGGCTCGGCGCGCTTTTCGCGAATGGCCATCTGCAGCACTTGTGCGACGTGGAGCGCCTTGCGCTCTGCGGTCTCGATCTGGCCGTGGCAGCTGAAGCCGTCAGCGACGATGAGAGTATCGTCGGAAGCTTCGCGCACCTTCGGCAGCAGCCTGCGTTCGCCGACCTGCATCGAGACGTCGTACTTGTCGGCTTCGTAGCCGAACGATCCGGCCATTCCGCAGCAGCCGGAATCGATCACTTCGTGGTCCGGCAGCACCTGTTTCAGGAGCTCGACTTCCTTCTTCCAGCCGAGCACCGCCTTGTGATGGCAGTGACCGTGCACGATCGCCTTCCGGTCCAGCGGCGGCGGCTTCCAGCGGCGATCGACGAGGAACTCGGAGAGCAGGAACGTCTGCCGCTGCAGCCGCTGCGCGTCGGCATCGTGAGGGAAGAGACCGTGAAGCTCGTCGCGGAAGACCGAGACGCAACTCGGCTCGAGTCCGATCACCGGCGTGCCTTTCGCGATCTCGTCGCGCAGGTCGGTGAGGATCTGGCGCAGCTTCACGCGGGCGAGATTGAGCATTCCGTAGTCGTACAGCGGCCGTCCGCAGCACAGCTTCTCGGCCTGCACGATCACCTCGAAGCCGGCGTCCTCCAGCACCTCGACCGCTGCCTTGCAGATCTCCGGATGGAAGAAGTTGTTGAAGGTGTCGGCCCAGAGGATGACGCGCTCGCCGCCGGCGTTGACGCGCGGCCGCTGCTCGAACCAGGCGCGGAACGTTCGAGTCGCAAATTTCGGCAGCGGCCGCTGCGGCGCGATTCCGGCGAGGGGCTTGAGCAGCGGACCGAGCAGATTCGCCAGCCGCGGCATCCGCGATGCCATGCGCGCCGACCAGTGGATGAGGCCCATCGCGTAGGCCGCGCGCGGCCTGAGGCGCCCTTTGTAATGGTGCGCGAGGAACTCGGCCTTGTACGTGGCCATGTCGACGTTGACGGGACATTCGGCTTTGCATCCCTTGCAGGCGAGACAGAGATCGAGCGCCTCCTTCACCGCCCCGGAGCGCCAGCCTTCATCGAGCGGACTGCCCTGCAGCATCTCGAAGAGCAGGTGCGCGCGGCCGCGCGTCGAGTGCATCTCCTCGCGCGTGACCATGTACGACGGGCACATCGTGCCGTTCTCTTCCTTGCGGCACTCGCCGATGCCGACGCAGCGCACCGTCGCTTTGGCGAAGCTGTAGTCGTCGTCCGCGTAGTTGAAGACCGTCGGCAGATCGGGCGGCCGGTACCCGGTGCCGATGCGGAGGTTTTCGTCGGCGCGGAACGGCCGCACCTTCTTTCCCGGGTTCATCTTCCAATCGGGATCCCAGATCGACTTGAATTCCTCGAAGGCGTGGATCAGGTCTTCGCCGTACATGATCGGCAGCAGCTCTGCCTTGCTCTGTCCATCGCCATGCTCGCCGGAGATCGATCCTCCGAGCGAGACCACCATCCGGGCCGCCTCGTGGAGGAAGTTGCGGAATTTCCGGATCCCCCCGGCGTCGCGGAGGTCGAAGTTGATCCGGGTGTGCACGCAGCCCTGGCCGAAGTGCCCGTAGAGCGCGCCGTCGTAGCGATACTTGTCGTAGAGTTTGCGCAGCTCGCGCAGGTACTTGCCGAGGTTCTCCGGCGGCACGGCCGAATCTTCCCAGCCCTCCCAGTTCTCCACGCCCTGCGCGGTCCGCGCGGTGGCCCCCAGCCCCGATTCGCGCACTTTCCACAGCTGTTCTTCGCGCTGCTTGTCGTCGAACAGCTTCATCGAGCACTTGCCGCGCAGCCGCGCCATCAGCGCGCGCGCCTTCGCGTCCGATTCCTCTTGCGTCTCGCCGCCGAACTCGACGAGCAGCCAGCCCTTCCCCTCGGGAAGCAGCGCGACGTCCTCGGGGTGGATGCCCTTCGCTTTCATCTCCTCGACCAGCGTCTCGTCGATGCCTTCGCAGCCGGTCGGACGGGCTTCCATCACTTCCGGAATATGATCGGCGCTCTCGTACACGTCGCGATAGCCGAGTACCAGCAGGCTGCGGCAGGGCGGGCTGTGGACCAGCCGCACTTTCGCGCCGAGCACCAGCGCGCAGGTCCCTTCGCTTCCCACCAGTGCGCGGGCGACGTGGAAGCCGTTCTCCGGCAAGAGCTCCGGCAGGTTGTAGCCGGAGACGCGCCGCGGAATCTTCGGAAA
>VBLM01000113.1 GCA_005879095.1 Deltaproteobacteria bacterium | reverse complement strand
GGTGATGAAGTTCCCGTGTCCCGGAGGCGAGGGCGCGGCCCACTCCAGCGTGGTCGCGTTCCACGGGTTCTCGGCGACGCGAGCGCCGCTCTTGAGCGACATGAAGAAATTGACGATGAACGGAATCTGCGAGAGCCCGAGTCCCCATGCCGCCAGGCTGATCACCACGTTCAGCGTCTGCACACCGCGGCCGTGCATGTAGATGGTCGGGTCGTAGAGCCGCCGCGAGAGGCCGGCCATGCCCTGGAAGAACATCGGCATGAAGACGAAGTTGATGCAGACGAAGCTGGCCCAGAAGTGGATCTTGCCGAGCGTCGCGTTCATCTGCTTGCCGGTCGCTTTCGGGTACCAGTAGTAGATGCCGGCGAAGAGCGCGAAGAGCGTTCCGGGCGCGACCACGTAGTGGAAGTGGCCGATCACGTAGAACGTGTCGTGCAGGTAGATGTCGGAAGCGGTCAATCCGAGCGGCAGGCCGGTCAGGCCGCCGATGGCGAACATCGGCAGGAACGCCGTCGCGAAGAGCATCGGCGTGGTGAAGCGGATGGCGCCGCCGTAGAGCGACATGATGAAGCAGGTGAGGATGATCACCGAAGGAATGCTGATGATCATCGTCGTCGTCTGGAAGAATGTCGACATGGTGGTTCCCATGCCGGTCATGAACATGTGGTGCGCCCAGACCACGAACGACATGAAGCCGAGGAAGACCACGCTGTAGACGAGCAGCCGGTATCCCCACAGCGGTTTGCGGGTGTTGTTGGCGATCACCTCGGCAACGATGCCCATCCCCGGGAGGATCAAGACGTACACTTCGGGATGGGCCAGGAACCAGAAGAGGTGCTGCCAGAGCAGCGGCGAGCCGCCGCCGGCGACTTTGTACTGCTCGCCGGAGACGACCAGGCCGCTGGGCAGGAAGAAGCTGGTGCCGGCGACGCGATCCATGATCTGCATCACCGTCGCGGCCTCGAGCGGGGGGAACGCGAGCAGGAGCAGGAACGCGGTCACCAGCTGCGCGTGGACGAAGAACGGCAGCCGCCAGTAGGAGAGACCTTTGGCGCGCAGCTGCACGATGGTGACGATGAAGTTGATCGAGCCCAGGAGCGAGCTGGTGATGATCAGCACCATCGCGAAACACCAGATCGTCTGGCCTACCGGAGTCGCGCTGATGACGCTCAGGGGCGGATAACTGGTCCACCCCGACTGCGCCGCGCCGCCCGGGAAGAAGAAGCTCGACGCCATGAGAATGCAGCCGGGCAGAAACACCCAGTACGAGGCCATGTTCAGCCGCGGGAAGGCCATGTCGGGCGCGCCGATCTGCAGCGGCACGACGAAGTTCCCGAATCCGCCCACCGCGAGCGGCACGACGCCGAGGAAGACCATGATCGTGCCGTGCATCGCGCCGAGCTGGTTGTAGAACTCGGGCGCCATCACGCCGCCGGGCATCACGGTCTCGCCGAGCAGCTTGCCGATCACCGGCAGCGGCTGCCCCGGATACGCCAGCTGCCAGCGCATGATCATCATCAGGCTGAAGCCGAAGAGCAGGAAAACCAAAGCGGTGACGGCGTACTGGATGCCGATCATCTTGTGGTCGACGGAGAAGATGTACTTGCGCCAGAAGGGCAGCTCGTGGTGCTCGCCGTGAGCGGCGGGCGCGTGATCGTGGCCGTCGTGCGTCGTGGTCTCGCTCATCACTTCTTCTCCGGCGCAGGCTGGTTTTCAGGGGCGGCGGCCGCGGGCGCTTCCTGCGGCGGCGGCGCGTTCTCCGCTTCCCACTTGGCGTAGTCTTCCGGCGTGTCGACGAGGACGTCGGCGCGCATGCGGTAGTGGCCGAGTCCGCAGAGCTGCGCGCAGGCCAGCTCGAAATGGCCCGGCTGCGTGGCCTCGAACCAGATGGGAATCTTCTGTCCCGGAATCGTATCCTGCTTTACGCGCAGGACCGGGATGTTGAAGCTGTGGATCACGTCCTTCGAGCTGACCTCGACGTAGACCGGCTTGTGCACCGGAACGTGCAGCTGGTTGACGGTGATGATGTCGTCCTTGCCGTCCTTGTCTTCAGGGTCCAGGCCGAGCGGGTTGTCGCCGCCGATCAGCGACGAATCGGTCTTGCCGAACTTTCCGTCCTTGCCGGGATACTGGAAGTTCCAGGCGAACTGCTCGCCGACGATGCGCACGTGCGCCGCGCTCTTTTCGTCGGGCGGAATGTTCTTGTAGGCGAGCCACACCGGCGTGGAGAGGCCGAAGAGCAGGAAGACCTCGACCACCAACACCGCGCCCTCGATGTACTTGGTGGCGATGGCCTGCACCGGGGCGTAGATGGCCTGGTGCCCTTCGCGCGCGCGGTACTTGATCAGGCACCAGACGAAGAAGATGCCCCAGCCGACGAAGAGCAGCAGCATGAACCCGTAGACTTTCTCGTCCATGTTCCCTCTTCAGCTCAGCGAACGACGAAGATGGTGCACCAGAGACACAAGCCCGCCAGCAGCACCGCCGGAGTCAGCGCCCAGAATACCCCTGGACCGTACGCGGGTTGCGCGCGAGGCCGCGTGTAGAGGAACAGCGCTTCCGTCGCCAGCACGGCGAGCGCGGCAAAGCGGGCGATGGTCCAGATGCCGAGAGTTGCAGTTTCAGGCGATGTCACGTCCATCGGGATGCCGCGCTGTAGCACGAGCGCTTGGCCGGTTCAACCTGCGACAGACTGTCGCATCGTTACTAGTCGCGGCCGCCGAAGGCGGCTTAGCGACTACTTCTTTTTATTTATCGAGCATCAGCACGCCGAAGAGGACCGGTAGATAAACGAGCGAAAGCAGGAAGAGAT
>VBLM01000112.1 GCA_005879095.1 Deltaproteobacteria bacterium | reverse complement strand
TACGACGGTTATCCACGCATGCTGTCCGGCAAGGCGCACGTGCTCGTGGCGGGGCAGCGGTGCCCTGTGCTGGGCCGGGTGATGATGAACCACGTGGTCGTCGACGTGACGCGCGCAGCGACGGACGACGGACAAGTGATCGCAACGCTGCTCGGCCGTGATGGCGGCGAGCAGCTGTCCGCTGAGCAGCTCGCCGGCTGGGCGCAAACCATCAATTACGAAATTGTCACGCGCCTCGGCGCTCACCTGCGGCGAATTGTCCTCTAGAAAGCGCTGCGGCATGAAAGCTGTTATTGTTGGAACCAATGCAAAAAACAGCGAAAGTCGGCGGCGACATCGACGCCTGGTGCACGCGGTGCAAGCTGGTCCTCGGACATACCATCCTGGCGATGGTGGGCACGCGCCCGGCCCGGGTCCGCTGCAATACCTGCCAGGGCGAGCACAACTACAAGTCCGCAGCGGCGGAACCGAAGAAGGGCAGCTGGGAACCGAAGGCGGATCGCGAGCGCAAGCTCGCCAAGCCGGTGGTGACGAGCTGGGAGGCTCTGCTCGCGCAGAAGGACGTCTCGCGGGCTCGCCGCTATTCGGTGAAGGAACGCTTCGAGATGGACGACGTCCTCGATCATCCGGTCTTCGGTATCGGGCTGGTGCAGGAGATCCACGGCGACAAGATGCGCGTCGCCTTCAAAGCCGACACCAAGCTTCTCGTGCACGGTCGACCGGACTAGCCTTCCCTCCTGGCGGCGCGCAGCAGGTCGAGGCAGCGCGCCATGTCATCGGCGATGGGCGATTCCACCAGCAGCCAGCCCCGCCTGGCGGGATGCGGGATGCGGAGCGACGCGGCGTGCAGCGGCGTCCGCTCGAGCACGATGGTGTCGGGGTCCGGCGCCCCGCTCCAGAGGTCGCCGATGTGCAGCGGCCGTGCATCGCCATAGCGCGGGTCGACGGCCAGCGGGTGGCCGATGGCCGAGAGGTGGACGCGGACCTGGTGCGTGCGGCCGGTCTTCGGAATGCAAGTACACAACGTATAATTTCCGAACCGCTCGCGTGGCGTGACGACGGTGAGCGCAGTCAGCCCCGCCTTGTCAGCCTGCGTCGCCACCCGCATTCCGCCGCCGCGCGTGCCGGCCAGCGGAAAATCGATCCGCCGCGGACCCGTCACGTCGCCCCGTACCAACGCGAGGTAGGTCTTTTCCGCCCGCCGCGTTTCGAAGACCGCGTTGAGGGCGCGGTGCGCCTCGCGGCCGAGCGCGAAGATCACCGCGCCGCTGGTGTTGCGATCGAGCCGGTGGACGGCCATCGCCCCCGCCGCTTCCTCGCGCACCTGGGCGATCAGCGCCTCGGAGGCATCGCCGCGGCCGGGCACGGTGAGAATGCCCGGGGGCTTGTCCGCCACCACGACCTGCTCGTCCCGGTAGAGGATGCGCACCACTCGTCTACACTAGCAGGCCAGTGGTTATAACGTGTATTGTGTTTTTAGAACAAATGTTATAACCGAGCCGGTATGAGCGACTTCGACGTGATCGTGATCGGCTCCGGCGCCGGTGGACTGACTGCGGCGGTAGCTCTCCAGCAGGCGGGCCTCAGGACGCTGGTGCTCGAGCAGCACTACGCGCCGGGAGGCTGGTGCCACTCCTTCACGCTCGAGGTCGGCGAGTTGGGGGCCGGCGGGCGGATGCGCGCCGTCTATGAAGGCCTGGGCGTCTCCGGCGACCTCGAATTCTGCGAATTGAACCCCGACGGCTACGACCATCTGCGCATCGGTGGCGAGCGGTTCGACATTCCCAAGGGGCGCGACGAGTTCCGCCGCCGCCTGGAGGAGCGCTTCCCGCAGGAGAAGCGGGGCATCCGCGGCTACCTCGGGACGGTTCAGGACATCGGCGATCAACTGAACGCGCTCTTCGAATTCAAGGGTTTCCTCGATGTGCTCACCGTGCCGCTCCGGGCGCCCGCCGTGGCGCGCTGGGGATTCTCCTCGGCCGCCTCCCTCCTTGACCGGCACGTCCACGATCCGCTCCTGCGCGCCATCTTCGCCGCGCAATCCGGGGACCACGGCCTGCCGCCGAGCCTTGCGCCGGCGGCGGTGCACGCTTCGGTCACCGCGCACTACTTCGAGGGCGGCTGGTATCCGCGCGGCGGCGCACGGGTCATGCCGCGGGCGTTCATCCGCGCTCTCGAGCGCGCCGGCGGGGAGATCCGGCTGCGGACGCCGGTGCAGCGGATCCTCGTCGAGCACGGGCGCGCCATCGGCGTCCGGCTCGGCGACGGCGGTTAAATCCGTGCCCGACACATCGTCAGCAACGCCGACCCGGCGCAGACGTTCGGGAAAATGATGGACACCTCCGACGTCCCGCCGGCGGTGAAACGGAAACTGGCGCGGACGCGGTGGTCGACCTCGGCGTTGAGCTTGTTCCTCGCCACCGAGACCGACCTGCGCGCGGCCGGCATGGATTCGGGAAACGTCTGGAACTATGCGCACCAGGACCTGGAATCGATCTACCGCACCGGCCAGCTGCCCGAGGACGGCATTCCCGGCCTCTTCGTGACCGCGACGACTCTCAAGGACCCGTCGAAGTTCCGCGGCACCCACACGCTGGATGCGTTCACCTTCGTCAATCACGCCGCGTTCCGCGCTTTCACTGCCTCCCGCACGGGCGACCGGCCCGCCGCGTACGAGGAGCTGTCGCCGAGCTCGGCACGCCGCTCACCAACGTGCACTACTGCGCGTCCACCGACGGAAACCTCTACGGCACCGAGAAGAGCCGCTGGCAGGTGGGGCCCTGGGCGTGGCCGATCCGATCCGCCGTCCCCGGCCTCTTTCTCTGCGGCGCGAGCACACTCAGCCACGGTGTCCTGGGAGCTACCTTTTCCGGCCTCATCGCTGCGCGCGAAATAACGGGCGTTCGAATTTCAGAACTCCTGTTACAACGCGGGCCCGAACTGGTGACGCTGCCCGCGGAACGTCCGGAATCCTGGCCGGATCGCTTCCGGCCTCGTCGCCGCGATCGGACACCTGCGGAGGTCCGTATTCCGTGATGCGCAAACGTTCGGCAGCGAAGTCTACGCTGCGCGACTTCCGCCGGGCGGAGATCGTGGCCGCCGCGCGCGAGATCGTCGCCGGCTCGGGCCTCGAGGCGCTCACCATCGGCGCGCTCGAGAAGAAACTCGGCTTCACCCGCGGGGTCATCACGTATCACTTCCAGGACAAGGACGAGATCGTCGACGCCGTCCTCGCCAGCGCGCTCCGCGAGATCGACGCTGCGACGCACGCCGAAGTCGCGCAGGGCAACACGGCGATCGAGAAGATCAGCGCCGTGCTGCGCGCGAATCTGCACGGCTTCCTCGACCACCGCGAGGCGGGCATCATCCTGCTCTCGTTCTGGGGGCGGCTCGGCTCGGATCCGAAGGCGCGCAAGGCGAATGCGCGACTTTATGACGTGTATCGCGAGCGCACGCTGAGCGTTCTGGACTCCGGAGATTTCCACTTCGTCGACCAGCCCAGCCTCGCGACGGTGATCGTCGGGCTCGTGCTTGGAATCGCCTCGCAAGTATATTTCGAGCCCGGCAGCGTCGATCCCGAGGGAGCCCTCAACGAGGCTACTCGCTGCGTCGTCGCCAGGCTGAATGGAGCATCGGGGCGCACCTGAAGTGGAGCGCGCGCCCTCCAGCGCGCTGCGTCATCCGTTCGACCGATACCCAAATCCCAAGTGATTCCGCTACACCGCGCAGCGGCATGGATGCTGCTCCGGGAACGCGCGCGCGACCCTCCCCACCCCTGAGGTCGAACATGCGCCGTGTCGCCGTCCTCCTCCTCGCTGCTGCATGCGGCGGTGCGCCCTCCGGCGAGGACGCCACTTCCGATCAAGCCGACTTGAACGGCGTCGGCAGCGTGGCCGGCGACGGTCACTGGGGCGCCGCCACCACTTGCAAGACGTTGCCCACCGGCCTCCCGCAGCTGAAGAACCCGGGGACCAGGCGGGCACGTTCGACAAGGTCTACCCGATCGGACCCGGTGCGATCGAAAACGGCGTCTCCCTCACTCCCATCGGCCACTTCACCACCGGCCCCGCCGACACCAGCGCCGGCGCGAGCGACAATCCGAACGTCGTCGGCGGCTCGCCGTGGTCCTGGTGGTACCGCTGCAAGATCTGGTGGACCGATCCCGAGACGAAAAAGATCAACCCGGTGTACGGCGGACTGCCGCTGATCCGCCTCAACGGCCCGCCGACGTTGGGGTACGCGCTGCACGGGCCGGTCGACAGCTTCGGCGCGCCGAACGGCGGCTCGCTGCGCCGCGGCTACGTCTCGCACGGCTGCATCCGCATGCGAGCCGAAGACATCCTCGAGGTGTACGTGCTGCTGCTCGGACACGGGAAAGTGCCGGTCACCGTCCAGCGCGCCGTCGAGCGCGACCAGTGG
>VBLM01000644.1 GCA_005879095.1 Deltaproteobacteria bacterium | reverse complement strand
TTCGTTGGCCCTGACCGCCGCGGCGACCAAAATGATCGAGGACGAAATCCGTGCCAACCCGAGCGAATGGGTCTGGATGCACCCCCGTTGGCGCACACCGCCAGCCATGTAGGTACCGGAATTGTCAACGGAAAAGTCGTTCGGGACCCAACAGAAAAAGCGGTTGCAACGCCTCGACAGGGGAGCGTCGCGGTGATAGCCTTCCTTGCAAATGCGGAGCCAGTGCGCCATCCTCCTTGCGGTTCCGCTGGCTGTGGCGTGCGATTCCGCAAGCGTATCGCACACTTCCTTACCTGATGATGCGCCGGACCTGGCCCTGCGCGGGGTAGCGTTTGCCCGTCTGGCGGATGGCCGGGTGGTGGCGCGCGGCACCGCCGAGCACCTCGACTATCGGCGGGCGGGCGGCAGGCTGGTCGCTTTCGCCAGCGCGGCGTCGATCGAGCCCCAGGGCGGCACGGGGCTTGCGTCGTTCGGCACCCTCTACTTCGCGGCCCCTCACGTCGACGGCGAGATCGCCAACCGGCACGGCAACGCCTGGGGCGGCGTCAACCTCGACACCGGCCGCGGCGACCGCGCCTTCACCGAGGCGGTCGAGTACGACGGCGCCGTCCTCCGCAGCGACAAGAAGGTCACCGCGCACGGGCCGGGATACCGCGTCCAGGGGAACGGTCTCGTCGCACAGGCCGACGGCAGCTCGGTCCGGCTCACGCAGGGCGTCGTCGGGCAGATGCGGATGGAGGCGCGGCGATGATCGCGCTCCTTCTCGCGGTCAGCACGTCTGCATTGCCGCCCGGACCGGTCGATTTCACGGCCCAGGACATGCGGATCGAGCCGAAAGGCCATCGCGTCTTTCTCGACGGCGACGTGCACCTCGTCCGGGGCGATCTCAACGTGACCGGGGACCACGCGCTCGCCGAGTACAAACAGCAAGAGCCGGCAAAAAAGGGCCGCCACAAGCCCGAGGCCAAACTTGGCGGCGAGGCGGTCGACAAGTTCACGGTCGACGGCAAGGTCCACATGGAGCGCGGCGCGCGGACCGCCGACGGCGATCGCGGCGTGCTCGATGTCCCCGGACAGACGCTGGTGCTGACCGGCCGTCCCGAGGCGCCGCCGGTCGTGCGCGATGGTTCCGAGACGCTCTCGGGCGAGCGGATCCTTCTGCGGCTCGACAACGACGACATGGACGTGCAGCGGCCGAAGCTCGTCCTCAAACGATCGCTGCCTTCCGAAACGCAGAAGTCGGCGACGGTACCGGTGCGGGTGGACGCCGCGCATCTGCAGCTCTTCAAGGAGAAGCGGCTGGCCGAGTTCCGCAATGACGTCGTGGTCCGGCGCGGCGACGCGGTGGTGAAGAGCCCGCGGATGGACGCGCGCTACGACAAGGACGGTCAGCTGACGAAGCTCGAGATGCGCGGCGGCGTCGACATGCGGGAGGGCGATCGGCGCGCAACCGGACAGAGCGCCGACTACGACGCGGTTTCGAAGGTGCTGGTCCTGACCGGCGACCCGAAGCTCTACGACCGCGGCGACGTGCTGCGTCGAGAAGGCCAGGGGCCGGCTGCACCCCGAGCAGCATCGGGACGAAACCGAGGCGAAGAAGTGACCGCGCTACACGCCCAGGGCCTGCGCAAGAGCTTCCGCGGACGCCGCGTGGTCGACGACGTCTCGTTCTCCGTCTCGCCCGGCGAGGTGGTCGGCCTGCTCGGGCCGAACGGCGCCGGCAAGACGACCAGCTTCCACTGCGTGGTCGGCCTTTTGACGCCGGACGGCGGCGAGGTCCGGCTCGGCGATCGCGACCTCTCGGGCTTGCCGCTCCACCAGCGGGCGCGGCTCGGCATCGGCTATCTGCCGCAGGAGCCGTCGATCTTCCGCAAGCTCACGGTGCGGCAGAATTTCCTCCTCGTACTGGAGGGCTCGCGCTTGTCCAAAAACGCGCAGGCCGAGCGCGCCGACGAGTTGCTCAGCGAGTTCGATCTGCTGCGCGTCGCCGAAGCGTTGGGCGAGACGCTGTCCGGCGGCGAGCGGCGGCGGGCCGAAATCGCGCGCAGCCTGCTCGCCGATCCGCGCTTCATGCTCTTCGACGAGCCGTTCGCCGGCGTCGATCCGATCGCGGTCCACGATCTGCAGCGGCTGATCCATCGCCTGCGCGACAAGGGCCTGGGCGTGCTGATCACCGATCACGCGGTCCGCGAGACGCTGGGCATCTGCGACCGCGCCGTGCTGCTGGTCGAGGGGAAGCTTCTGGAATCGGGCACTCCTGCGGAAATCGCCGCATCGGAGCGGGCTCGCGCCGTGTACCTGGGCGAGCGGTTCAAGCTAGAGTGAAGGAGAGGGCGGGATGGCGTTGGAACTGAAGCAAAGCCTGCGGATGTCTCAGCAGCTGGTGATGACCCCCCAGCTGCAGCAGGCGATCAAGCTTCTGCAGCTTTCGCGGCTCGAGCTGGTCGATCTGATCCGCTCGGAGATGGAGCAGAACCCGCTCCTCGAAGAGCCGGCCGAAGGCGCGGAGACCGAGCTGAACGAGGCGCCGGCGGAGATGGTCTCGACGCTCAACGAGAGCATCGAAGCGAGCGAGCTGCCCGCGCCGACGCAGGAAGTGGCCCAGCCGGACCTCAAGAAGACCAACGAAGGCGACGTCAAGCGCGACGACATCGACTGGGAGCAGTATCTCGACAACTACCAGACGCAGCACACCGCGCCGTCGTCGGGAAATTTCTCTTCCGAGGACCTGCCCTCCTACCAGGACACGCTCACCCGCGCCGAAGACCTGACGCAACATCTCATGGCGCAGCTCCGGTATGCCGGGCTTTCCGACGAGGAAGAGCGGATCGGCGGCCTGATCATCGGCAACCTGAACCGCGACGGGTACCTGGTGCTCGATCCGGACGTGACGCCGTCGGTGCCGATGGTGATCGAGGAAGCGCCGGTGGACCGGGACCCGCTGAAGGAAGTTCCTGCCGTTGCTCCCGAGGCACTCGAAGCCCTGCGGCGGGCGCAGGAAGTGCGCAAGCCGAAATCGGAGGCCGATGCGCTGATTCCGCTGGCGCTGGAAGCGGGAGTTTCCGCGGCCACCGCGGAAAAAGTGCTCAAGCGCATCCAGCGGTTCGATCCGGTCGGGTGCGGCTCGCGCGACCTGCGCGAGTGCCTGATGGTCCAGGCCAAGCACTACATCACCGAGGGCGAGGGGAAGGACGATCCCGATGCGGAGCTCTTGCCGCAGATCGTCAGCCGCCATCTGAAAAATGTCGAGGCCAAGAAGTACCAGGCCATCGCCAAGGATCTGCACGTCTCGCTGGAAGAGATCGTAGCCTCGATCAAGCTGCTCGGCCGGCTGGATCCGAAGCCGGGTCGCGGCTTCTCCGGCGAAGAGCCGCAGTACATCACGCCCGACGTCTACATCCACAAGATCGGCGAGAACTACGTCACGGTGCTGAACGACGACGGCTTGTCGAAGCTGCGCATCTCGCAGCACTACCGGAACGCGCTGAAGAACGGCGCGGCGTCGCAGACCAAGGAGTACATCCACGTCAAGGTGACCGACTCGATCATCAAGTTCCAGCGCGAGTTCCTCGACAAGGGGATCGCGTTCCTCAAGCCGCTCATCCTGCGCGACGTGGCCGAGGACATCGGCATGCACGAGAGCACCGTCTCGCGGGTGACTACCAACAAGTACGTACACACGCCTCAGGGCATCTACGAATTGAAGTTCTTTTTCAACTCGTCGATCTCTCGAGTGGGCGGCGAGGACATCGCGTCCGAAGCCGTCAAGAACCAGATCAAGCAGATCGTCTCCGGAGAGCCCGGAGACAAGCCGTACAGCGATCAGAAGATAGTGGAAATCCTGCGGTCCCAGAACGTTGACATCGCCCGGCGCACGGTCGCCAAATACAGGGAGGTCCTCGCCATCCTGCCGTCGAGCAAGCGCAAGCGGTTTTTCTAAACCTGGAAGTCATTCTCGGTCGTAAGGGGGTTTCATCCATGCAGGTCAACATCACCTTCCGGAACATGTTCGCCACCGACGCTCTGCGGAACCACGTGCAGGACAAGCTCGGCAAGGTGGTCGACAAGTACCTGGACAAGGTGACCGAGGCCCACGTCACGCTCTCGGTCGAGCGCTACCTCCACCACGCGGACGTCAACCTGCACGCGGGACATTTCCACGTGCGCGGGAAGGAAAAATCCGAGGACATGTACGCGTCGATCGACATGGCGATCGACAAGATCGAACGGCAGTTGAAGAAGCACAAGGAGCGGCTGAAGAACCACCGGCCGGCGCACATCCACCAGCACGGGCCGGTGCGGGTGCGTTACGAGGTCTTCTCGACCAGGGACGAGGAGCTGGGCATGGCGCCGGAGGTGCTGCGCTCGGACGAGTTCCTCGCCAAGCCGATGAGCGTCGAAGAGGCGCTGATGCAGATGGACCTCTTGAACAACGACTTCCTCGTCTTCACCCGGCCGGAGTCCTCCGACGTCAACGTCATCTACCGGCGCAAGGACGGAAACTTCGGGTTGATCGCGCCCGGAGGGCAGAGCGTGCTGGCGGCGTTGTCGGCCCCCCGTCGCGCTCAAGCAGCGAAATGAAGTAGAACGGTCGCGATGCGGATCGCGGAGTTCCTCCGGGAGGACCTGGTCTTTCCCGACCTCGCGGCGAGCGACAAAGCCGGCGTGCTCGGCGAGCTGTCCGCCGGGCTCGCCAAGGCGTATCCGGCGCTGGCCGCAGCGCGGCTCACCGAGACGCTGCTGGAGCGGGAGAAGCTGGGGTCGACCGGCATCGGCGAGGGCGTGGCGATCCCGCACGGGAAGCTGCCGGGGATTCCGGGGCTGATCGCGGCCTTTGCGCGCTCGAAGAAGGGCGTCGACTTCGCATCGATCGACGGGAAGCCGACGTACCTCTTCTTCGTGCTCTTCGCGCCGGAGAACTCGGCCGGGCTGCACTTGAAAGCGCTGGCGCGGATTTCACGGCTCTTCAAGCAGCCGCAGTTCCGGCAATCGATCCAGTCGGCCGACGGCGCGGCAGCGATCTTCCGGCTGATCTCGGAAGAGGACGCTAAATACTGATCACCACTTTGCCGGTGGCGCGGCCGGATTCGGAGTAAGCGAGGGCGGCCCCGATCTGGTCGAGCGGGTACGTCTTGTCGATGACCGGTCTGATGATGCCGCCGTCGATCAGCTCGGCGATGCGAGCGAGCTGATCGCCGGAAGCGCGCATGAACAGGTACTCGTAGCGGACGCCGGCCCGGCGCGAGAGGCGTGTCTCTTTTCGGGACATGAACCGGAGCGCGAGGACGAGAAAGGGATTGAGGCCCCAGGCGCGGGCGAACTTCGCGTCCGGCAGTCCGCCGATGCTGACGATGCAGCCGCCGCGCTTGACGGTGCTGAAGCTGCGCAAGAGAGTCTCGCCGCCCTGGGTATCGAGGACGAAGTCGAGATCGGACAGTACGGTGTCGAATTCCTGTGCTCGGTAGTCGATGGCCTGATCGGCGCCGAGCGAGCGCACCAAGTCGAGATTGCGCGCGCCCGACGTCGTCGCGACCCAGGCGCCGAGGTGCTTCGCGAGCTGGATCGCGAACGTGCCGACGCCGCCCGAACCGGCGTGGATCAATACGCGGCTGCCGGGGCCGACCTTGCCGATCTGTGTGAGAGCCGGGCCGGTTTCAGCGCGGCGGCGCTCTCGCGGACCAGCGCATACTCCGCGAATGCGCCGATCCGGTCCTTGTCGAGGCGCGCGTAGATTTCGTCGCCCGGTTTAAACCGCGTGCCACCCGAGACCACCGTTCCCGACAGGTCGTTGCCGAGGGTCAAAGGCATCCGGTACGGCGTCAGAACTTTCAGCTTGCCAGCGCGGATCTTGAGATCGACCGGATTGACGCTCGCCGCCCGCACCTGCACGAGCAGGTCGCCGTCGCCGGGCACTGGCCGGGGCACGTCTTCGATGCGCACCGGCCCCCGATAGGCGTGGATGACCGCCGCCTTCACACGACCTCTGGTTGCGGGCGCAGGACGAGCCAGCTGGCGAGCGAGAGCAGCGCGGTCGCCGCGGCGCAGGTAAGGAAAAGTGGGCGGATGCCGAGTTGGGTCGCCAGCACGCCCGAGAGCAGAAGGCCGAGCACCTGGGCTAGCGAGAAGAGAGACATGAAGGTGCTGGAGACGCGGCCCTGCATCGCCTGCGGCGTCTCCCGCTGCGAGAGCGTCTGCGCCGGCACGACCACGAAGGCGATCCCGGCGCCGACCAGGAAGGTGCTCATCGCCGCGGTCGCGGTGAGCTGGAAGGCGCCGAGGAGACCCGCTCCGGCCGCCACGCCCCAGAGGCCGGCGACGATGACGCTTGCCATCGGCCGATCTTTCGCGGCCTTCTGCACCAGGACAGTCCCGGCGATGAGGCCGACGCCGACCATCGAGCTGATCGCGCCGTACATCAGCGTTCCGGCGTGGAGCGAGTCGCGGATGTAGATCGAGATCAGCGGGCTGAACGAGCTGAGCATGAACATGGCTGCCGCCGAGGCCAGGAAGGCGAACGAGAGCGCGCGGTGGGTCCAGATGAAGCGGTTGCCCTCGGCGAAGTCGTGGGTGAGCGCCTTGACCGAGCCCTCGTGCGTCAAAGGCCGCTCGATGGTGAGGCGCGAGATCATCATTGCCGAGAAGCCGAAGGAAGCGCCATCGAACCAGAAGCAGACGTCCTCGCCGGCCCAGGCCACGATCGCGCCGGCGATGGCGGGCGAGAGGATGCGGACGGCGTAGAACGCCTGCGAGAGCATCGCGTTGGCCGCGAGGAGGTCGTCCTTGGGCACCAGCGTGCGCAGCGCCACCGATTGCGCCGGCGCGAAGAAGCTCGAGACCAGCCCGATCAGCGCCATCACCAGAGCGATCTGCGGGACGCCGTGGGCATACACCAGCAAAAGCGCGAGGACGCCGCGGATCAGGTCGCTGGCGATCATCACCCGCTTGACCCGCCAGCGATCGACCAGCACGCCCGCCAGCGGCCCGACGATCGCGACCGGCAGCATGTACGAGACCATCACCACCGCGACGTCGGCGGGAGTGCCGTGCAGCTTGAACGTGATCCGGCTGATGACCGCGAAGATGGCGAGGAAATCGCCGAAGATGCTGACGAACTGCGCAATCCAGATGGTCCGGAAGGCCGGCTGCTGGAGGACTTTGGGCACGCGATTCCATAACACGTGCTACCCTCCAAACAGATGGACTCGATCAAGATCGAGCAGCTGATCAAGGACCAGGATTTCGACCTGCGCCTCGAACTGCTCGCCGGCGAGAGCGGGCTCGATCGGCGCATCGTCAGCTCGCGGATCCAGAAGCCGGGGCTGGCACTTTCCGGTTTCACCGAGCACATCCACAAGGACCGGCTGCAGGTGTTCGGCAACACCGAGATCAGCTATCTCGCCACCTTGAAACACGACGAAGCGATGAAGCGGGTGCGGGGTCTTTTCCAGTTGCCGATCGCGTGCCTGGTGGTGACCAAGAACCTGCCGGTCGATGAGTGGATGAAGCGCGAGGCCGGCGACGCGCGCGTGCCGCTGTTGCGCTCGAGCCACCTCTCCTCGACGTTCATCGAGAACATCGA
>VBLM01000643.1 GCA_005879095.1 Deltaproteobacteria bacterium | reverse complement strand
TCGCGAAGGCGTCGCGGTCTATCCGTTGAAAGCGCACGAGCTGGCCGAATACCTCGCGCGATTCGTGCGCGATTTTCGTCTGAGCATCGTCGGCGGCTGCTGCGGCACGACGCCCGAACATCTGCGTCAGGTAATCGAAGCAATCCGCGGCTCTTCCGCGGCCCGCAAGCCGCCGCGACGCGCGCCGATGTTGTCGAGCGGATTGAAAGCAGTCCCTCTTCATCAGGAGCCGCGACCCCTGGTGATCGGCGAGCGGGTGAATTCACAGGGCAGCAAGAAGATGAAGGAGCTGCTGCTGGCGAACGACATGCACGGCATCCTCGCGGTCGCGCGCGAGCAGGTGGAGGGCGGCGCTCACGCGCTCGATGTCTGCGTCGCGCTGACCGAGCGGGCGGACGAGCTCGATCAGATGGTGCGGACGGTGCGGACGCTCTCGGGGCAGATCGAGGCCCCGCTGTGCATCGACTCGACCGAGCCGGACGTGGTCGCGGCTGCGCTGGAATGGCTGCCCGGCGTCGGCATCGTGAACAGCGTTCACCTCGAGCGCGGCTGGGACAAGATCGACAAGATGTTTCCGCTCTTGAAGCAGTACGGCGCCTGCACCGTCGCGATGGCCATCGACGAGAAGGGCATGGCGCTCACGCGCGAGCGGAAGCTGGAGGTCGCGCAGCGGATCTATGAGCGGGCCCTGAAAGACGGCCTTCAGCCGTGGCAATTGCTGTTCGACGTTTTGACGTTCACGCTGGCGACCGGCGACGAGCAGTACAAGCGCAGCGCGATCGACACCATCGAGGGCATCGGGCTCGTCAAAGAGAAGCTGCCCGGCGCATTGACGGTGCTGGGCGTCTCGAACGTCAGCTTTGGACTCAGTAAAGCGACGCGGCCGATCCTGAATTCGGTTTTCCTCACGCATTGTCTGAAAGCCGGGCTCGACGCCGCGATCATCAACCCGCGCGACATCCTGCCTTGGAACGAGATCCCGCCCGAGGCGCGCGAGTTGGCGGAAGACCTCGTGCTGGCGCGGCGCGACGATGCTCTGGCGCGATTGATCGCGCACTTCGAGGCGAAAGGCCCAGCAGCGAAAACGGTTTCCGAGGAAAAAGTCTACGACACGCCGGAAGCGCGGCTGCACCACCTGATCGTCGACCGGCAGCAGAAGGGCTTGATCGAGACCATCGACGAATGCCTGAAGACGCGCAGCGCGGTCGGGGTGATCAACGACGTCCTGCTCGGCGCGATGAAGGAAGTCGGCGATCGCTTCGGCGCCGGCGAATTGATCCTGCCGTTCGTGCTGCAGAGCGCGGAAGTGATGAAGAAGGCGGTCGCCTATCTCGAGCAGTTCATGGAGAAGAACGACAGCTACTCGCGCGGCGTGGTCGTCCTGGCGACGGTGTTCGGCGACGTGCACGACATCGGCAAGAACCTGGTCAAGACCATTTTGAGCAACAACGGCTACACCGTCCACGATCTCGGCAAGCAGGTGCCGGTCGATCGCATCGTCGACAAGGCGGTCGAGGTGAAAGCCGATGCGATCGGTCTTTCGGCACTGCTGGTTTCGACCTCGCGGCAGATGCCGCTCGTCGTGCAGGAAATGGATCGACGCGGGCTCAAGTCACCGGTGCTCATCGGCGGCGCAGCGATCAATCGCAAGTACGGCTGGCGCACGGCTTACGTCGAAGGCACCGACAAATTGTACGAGGGCGGAGTGTTCTATTGCCGTGACGCGTTCGAGGGCCTCGACACGATGACCGCGCTGCAGTCCAAAGAGGAGCGCGCCAAGCTGCACGAGAAGCTCAAGCGCGAGGCGCACCTGCACCGGAGCATGGTGGCCGCGGGAGCGGAGCGCGCCTCGACACAGCAGCTTGCCGCGGTCACCGACGTGGTGCCGCGCAGCGTGGCCCCGCCGCCAAGAGTATCGCCGCCCTTCTGGGGCACGCGCATCGTGCCCGCGGAAGATCTCGCGCTGCGCGACATCTTCGATCATCTCGATCTGATCGAGCTCTACAAGCTGCAGTGGGGCGTGCGGGTGAAGTCGCGCGACCAGTACCAGAAGCTGATCGCCGACGAGTTCGCCTCGAAGCGGCACGAACTGCAGGAGGAGTGCATCCGCAACGGCTGGCTCTCGCCCGGCGTGATCTACGGATATTTTCCCTGCTCGGCGAAAGGCAACGATTTGACGGTGCTGTCCCCTGAAACGCGCAAGCCGATCTGGACGTTCCATTTTCCGCGCAAGATCGAGACGCCGCGCCACTGCCTCGCCGACTACTTCTCCGAGGACGACGTGGTCGCCTTCCAGGCGGTGACGGTGGGCGATCGCGCGACGAAGCTGTGCGCCGACTGGGAAGCCGCGGGCGAGTTCACGCGCTCGTACTTCCTGCACGGCCTTGCCGTCGAAACCGCCGAAGCGCTCGCCGAATACTGGCACCGCCGCGTCCGCGCCGAGATGGGCCTGCCGGAATCACAGGGCAAACGCTACAGTGCCGGCTACCCGGCCTGGCCCGACCTCGCCGACCAGGCCGGCGTCTGGGCGATCCTGCATCCGGAGCGAATCGGAATCACTCTGACCGAAGCGCACCAGATGGTCCCGGAACAATCGACCAGCGCCGTCATCGTCTGGCATCCGGAAGCCAGTTATTACGCCGTTCGAACGGTCGCCACGATGCCCTAGCTGTGTGAATTGTTCGGAGGAAGCGCCAGATCGCGGACGCGAGTCGCTGCGGGCGCGCGGGGATGTGTCCAGCGTTCCGAAGCATCCATTGCTCTACCGTAATTCCCTCGGGACAATGAATCGCCTGCCGAACGACCACGTCAACGCCGCCGGTTTCGCTGGCAGCGACGAGCCCGCCCTCGCAGCCGGCCGCGCGCGCAGCGAATTGCACGGCGCGAATGGCCGCCACGTAGGGTCGGCCAGTTCTCTTTCCGATTCCTCCGCCCGGCAACACCACGATATCGTTCTCGCCATGAATCTCGAGGACGGAAACTGCTCCTCGAACGCACTCCTGCATCGGCTCGAAGCGCGTGCCGGAGACACTCACGACGGCATGCACCTGCTCGGGATGCGCGCAAGCGAACTCCAAGGCGAGGAAGCCGCCAAGCGAAACGCCCACCAGATATACGCGCGTGGAATCGGCATTCGCCGCAAGAACCAGGGATTTGAT
>VBLM01000642.1:368-2892 GCA_005879095.1 Deltaproteobacteria bacterium | reverse complement strand
AACTCGAATGCGTCGGCAGAAAGCGTGAGCGAGTCGTTGAACAGGTGCAGCTTGATGCCGAAGCCCCCGGTGTTCTCGATGAGGCCGAAGCGGCCCGAGATCGGCCCGTAGCGCTTGGCGATGTACGCGCTGAACTTGAGAACGCGCTCGGTCGTCGTCTGCTCGAGGAACGAAGGGTAAAAGGCCGTCGAAGTCCCCCCGCTGCACGTGATCGGCATGCTCGACGGCGGGTTCGGGCAGAGTGAGTTGATGGTGCGGATCTGCTTCGTCAGTCCTCGCGGATCGTCGACCAACTCGATGCCGTACCACTTGTCCGGCTTGGGTATGATGCGGATGCCGAAATAATTCTTGGCCCACGGGTTGTACGCCGTCGTGCGCGCGATGAGGCCGAGATTCGAAAGCGTCGGATCGAGCTTGCCGCCTTTGGGCGCGCCGAGCAGCAGCTCGCTGCGCTCGTTGATCTCGATCCTGAGGGTGTCCGGCGTTCCGAGGATGCTGGTCAGCTGCTGCGACGCGCGGTCGAGGTTCTTGGCCAGCTTGTCGTCGTTGACGAGGTGGCCGAGCGTGCCCTGCCCCTTGTTGATCTTGTCGGAGATGTCGTCGAAGTTGGCGAGCGCCTTGTCGAGCTTGTCGAGGTTGCCCTTGATGCCCTTGACGCTCTCCTTGAGCTGACCTTTCTCCTGCGAGCCGACCACCTCGCCGATGGTCTTGAGGATGTCGCGGGCCTCGCCCGTGGCGTCGCGCGTGTTCTGGATGATGGCGACGATGTCCTCCTTCTCGCCTCCGCTGATCTTCGAGAGGTCGCCGGAAAACCTCTGGAAATTCGCCAGAGTAGCGTCGAGCTTGGCGCCGCTCCTGTCGATGATCCGTTCGATCCCGGCAGCGATGCGCTGCAGGCGGTCCACCAGCGTACGGATGTTGTTCTCGCCGGCTTCGCCGCCCAGCACCTTGCGCAGGTTGCCGGTCATGTCGGAGATGTCGCCGGCGATCTTGTTGAGCGACTGGAAGACGTCGTTCATCGACGGCTGGCGGAGGACGTTGAGGATCTCGTCGCCGTCCTTGAGCACCGGCTGGTTGGCCGACCCCGGGTGAACGTCGAGGAGGAAGTCGCCGAGGATGCTCTCGCTGCGCTTGGTGATGCTGGCGTCGCGGTGGAGGACGAAGTTGCTGCGGATGCGGAGCCAGACGCGCGCCTGGGCGGTCTTCTGGTCGAGCTCGACGAGGTCGACCTGGCCGATGGGGATGCCGGCGATCTGGACGCGCGAGCGGACGCCGAGGCCGGTCGCGTCATCAAAGACCGCGTAGACGCGGTACGTCGTGTTGCGGGACAAGAGATTTGACCCGATCAGCGTCAGGCCTAGCCCGAACGCGGCGACCGCGGCAGCGACCACCAGACCGACGCGGATGGGTGTCCAGAAGGATTGCACCGTGCGCCGATCCTATGTCCGGGCGAACCAGGTAGCGAGAAACTGGCGGGTAAAAGGCTCCTGAGTCTTGCGCACTTCGGCGGGCGTGCCCTCTTCCACGATGCGTCCCCCGTTGATGACCGCGATGCGGTCGGCAATGTGGAAGGCAGACCCGATGTCGTGGCTGATGACCACGGAGGTGACCTGGAGGCGTTCTCGGGCGTGGATGATCATCTCGTCGACGCTTTCGGTGGTCAGAGGGTCCAGGCCGGTCGTCGGCTCGTCATAGAGCACGATTTTGGGATCCCGGATGATGGCGCGGGCGAGGCCGACGCGCTTGCGCATGCCTCCGGACAGCTCGGCCGGGAACTTCTGTTCGACGTCGTGCAGATCGACGACCGCCAGTTTTTCCTTAACCTTTTCGCGGATTTCCGCTTCGGAGAGGTTGGTGTGCTCGCGCAGCGGGAAAGCGCAGTTGTCCCCCACCGTCATCGAGTCGAAGAGCGCGGAGCTCTGGAAGACCATGCCCATCCGCTCGCGGAAGGTGGCCAGCTCCTGCCGGCTCATGTGGGATACGTCCTGGCCGTCGACGATCACGCGGCCCCGGTCGGGCTTGAACAAGCCCATGATGTGCTTCATCAAAACCGTCTTGCCGCTGCCGGAGCCGCCGAGGACGACGGTGGTCGTCCCCTCGTGCATCTGCAGGGAGATGCCTTTCAAGACGCCGAAACCATTGAAGCTTTTGTACAGGTCCTGGACGTCGATGACGACCGGGGGAGGAGGGGGAGGCGTCATCCTCCGAGGCCCCCGGCGAGCTGCTGCGGACCGCTGAGCGAGATCGCCGTGTAGATGTAGTCGATGGCGAAGATTGCGACGAGACCGCCGACGACCGCCTGGGTGGTCGCAATGCCGACGCCGCGCGCGCCGCCTTCGGCGCGGTAGCCGCGGTAGCAGGCGATGGTGGTGACGACGAAGCCGATCACGGCCGCCTTGCCGAGGCCGTTGGTGACGTCCTTGACCTCGACCAGATACTGGAGGCGGTTGAGGAACGTGCCGGGGCTCAGGTCTTTCGCCCAAACCGCGATCATGTAGGCGCCGAAGAGCGCGATGGCGTTGAA
>VBLM01000642.1:0-357 GCA_005879095.1 Deltaproteobacteria bacterium | reverse complement strand
TTTCGAGCGCGTCGATCTGCTCGGTGACCCGCATGGTGCCGAGCTCGGTGGCGACGGCGGAACCGACGCGGGCGACGACAACGATGCAGGTGAAGATCGGCGCCAGCTCGCGGGCCAGCGAGAGCTCGACGGTTGCGCCCACCAGGCTCTGGGCGTTGAAGAGCCCGAAGGCGTAGACGGTCTGGAGGGCGAGGACCATGCCGGTGAAGAGGCCGGTCAGGCCGACGACGAAGAGCGATCCCCAGGCCATGAACTCGAGCTGGCCGAAGAGCAGGCCGACCCGGTACGGCCGGCGGAAGATGGCCAGGGTCGAGGCGCCGGTGAACATCGAGAGCTCGCCGAGGATTTCGAAGGGCC
>VBLM01000640.1 GCA_005879095.1 Deltaproteobacteria bacterium | reverse complement strand
CAGCGGGAACCTGACGCATAATCTGCGCCACGCTTTCACCAGCTACCACCGCGGCGACACCTCGACCCCGCAGTGGGCGGCGCAGTTCGACGCGGACGCAGCCAAAGCGGTCGAACAGCACGATCACGCCGCGCTGGCGCGTATCGCCGGCGAACAGAACGGCCGGCTCTCGCATCCAACTCCCGATCATTACTACCCGCTCCTCTAGGCTGCGGGCGCCTCCTCGCCTGAGGACCCGGTCCGCTTTCCCATCGCCGGATTCGACATGGGCTCGCTCTCGATGCGCTCGATCATCTTCGGGTGATTTTTTACATTGCACCGAGCACGTATTGTGCCGAGCCCGTCCGCGGGCCTAACCTCGACATATGCTGCAGATGCTGCCCTCCATCGAAGACGGTCACGTCGTTTTGCACCTCGGCGGCGAGATCGACGCCCAATCCGCCGCGACCGTGGCCGAGATGATCGAGCACAGCATGGGCGACTTCTCCCTCGACTTCACCGACGTGAAACATGTCGAGGACGCCGGCTTCAGCGTGCTGGCCGACGCCATCCGCCGCTGCCCGTATCGCCTCGCCGTCCGCGGGCTGCCGGACTCAGATCTGATACAGAAAATCCACGAATGACCGCACTGCGTCGTCGAGGCCGCGCAGCTTCGGGTTTGTGCTTTCGACCAGGTAGTACTCGTCCGGGGCGTGAGCGCCGCTGCCGTGGCCGACGCCGAAGTGTCCCGCCGCGAGTTTCAAGGGTGGCTCGGTAAAGACGTACCCCGGCCAGGAGCCGCCGCCGCGCGGCCAGAGGATCGGATCGAGTCCGGCCTTCCGATACGTCGCGGTTTCCGCCCGAATCAGGCTCGAATCGGCAGGCGTCGTATTCGGATCGTATCCGCCGGTCATGTTCACCTCGATGTCGGCGAACCCGCGCTTGCTCAAGTGCGCGCGCAGCTTGGCGAGACAGTCGGGCACGGTCATGTCGGGGACGAGCCGGAAATCCATCTTGGCGACCGCCCGGTGCGGCAGCACCGTCTTGCCGCCCTGACCCGTATACCCGCCGACGAGTCCTTCGATGTTCACCGTCGGCTGGCCGGCCAGCCGCGCCAGCGCCTCGCGGAACGGCAGGTCGTGGGCCCAGTGCGACACGGCGAACTGCTTCTTCATCTGCGCCTCGTCGAGGTGCTTCGCCGCAGCGTCGATCATCTGCTGCTCGGCCGGCGACAGTGTCTTCACCTTCTCGAACCACCCGTCGATCGCCGGGTCCACGCCGTCCGCCGTCACCAGCGTCCCGAGCGCCTGCACCAGGTGATACGCCGGGCTGTCGAGCGAAGCGCGCAGCGACGAGTGCACGTCCTTTCCCGGACCGCGTCCCCATTTCTCGCCGCTCGAGACGATCTCGGCCTCGATCACGCCTTTCGCGCCGAGCGTGATCTCCAGCGTCCCGTCCGCCGACTGCGCCGCCGACGGCATCTCGACGCCCGCGCAGCGCGAGAGCGCCTGCATCACCTCCGGCCGCCGCACGATCTGCGGAAAGTGCGGCGACCCGATCTCCTCCTCGCCCTCGGCGACCAGGACCAGGTTCACCGGCAGCTTGCGGCCCGCGCCGCGGATGGCGTGCAGCGCGGCGAGGAACGCGCCCTCCGGCCCCTTCTGGTTCACCGCGCCGCGCCCGACGATGCACTTGCCGAACCCGGGCTTGTCCACCAGCCGCCCCTCGAGCGGCGGCGAGGTCCACTCGCGCGGATCGAACTGCTTCACGTCGTACATGAAGTAGAGCCCGAGCGTGCGCGGCGCGCCGGCGTCCAGCAGCGCGAAGACGCCCGGCTTCCCGTCGGTCGGCACCCGCGCCGCGCTTTGAAATCCGGCGTCTTTCAGCAGCCCGATGAACTGCTGCACGCCCTCCTCGCTGTTCAGGCTTTCGGCGGCGATGGCGGGCGTCGCGATCCACTGTTGAATCCGTTTCACCGTCTCGTCGTGCCGCCGCCTGATTTCGGCATAGACCGGCGCGAGATCGTCCGCGCGCGAGGGAAACGCCAACGCCGCGGCTGAAACGACCGCGCCTTGCAGCACCGACCGTCTGGAGAGGGGCATGCCCCCGTTCTACTCCAACTCGAGCGGTTGGAAATTGCCCGCGGCGTCGAGAAT
>VBLM01000639.1 GCA_005879095.1 Deltaproteobacteria bacterium | reverse complement strand
ATGAAGAAGAACGGCGTGTATGCGAGGCCGCAGAAGAGGTCGAGCACGCGCGACGTGTGCTGCTGCAGCCACTCGTTCGGCGTGAGGCCATGGATCCCGAAGAAGCGCAGGTCGAAATCGTACGGCTCGCGCAGGTGGATCACCGGCGAGCGGATGTAATCCTCGTACCAGCGCATCGAATCGTAGACGAGCCCGTACAGAACGTACGGCAGTCCGACCCGCGCCAGCCGCCGGCTGCCGTCGCTCCAGAAGGACAGCACGAGCGCGATCGCGATCGCCAGCAGATGCTCCGGCCGCAGATCGTGCAGCGCGAGGAGCAGCGCGAGGTACGCGACGCACAGCGCCGGGACGCCAAAAACAAAAAACCGTCCGGCCCCGCGAATCTGTTCCGGGTGCGGTCGCAGATCCAAGTCACGCCCCTTGGTGCGCCGGGTCGGGCGCGGCCGCCGGGGCGCGCCGATCGCGCAGCGACAGCACCGCCGGCAGCGCGAAGAGCGCGGCCGAAAGACACGTGATCTCGCCGATCACCGCGGTCAACCCGAAGCTCTGGATGGCCTGGTTGTCCGCCGTCACCAGCGTCGCGTAGCCTATGATGGTCGTCAGAGAGCAGAGCGCCACTGCGCCGCCGGATGCTGCCAGCGCCTCCTCGACGCTGCCCGCCTGCCGGTACCGCTGGTACAGATTGACCGCGTAATCGACGCCGATGCCGAACGTGATCGGCAGGACCGCGAAGTTCACGAAGTTGAACTTCAAAGAGAGCACCGTCATCGCGCCGGCCATCCAGAGCACACCCAGAGTGAGACTTCCGATCACCCAGGCGGCGTCCTTCAGCGATCGCATCACCAGAAAAGTCAGCAGCGCGACCGCCAGAAAACTCAAAAGACCGGTGAACGCGCCCTCGTTGGTGATGGCCTGCACGATGTCCGTCGTCAGCACGATCTGTCCGGCGATGCGCGCCGTCGGGTCCGTCTTCAGCGCCACCTCACGCACCGCGCGCGTGTGCATCATCTGGGCGCGCCCGTTGGCGGCGTCGGTCGAGAGGGTCGGATAGACGAGCACGATCCGCCCGCGCCGCCCGTCCTTCTCCACGAACGCTCGCGTCAGCCGCTCCGGAACGTCGGACAGCGAGACCGGCTCGAGCTTCGTCCGCTCGCGCAGGCGCCGAACCTCGGGCGGCAGCGCCGATCGCGGCCGCTTGTCGAGCATGCCGAAGATCTCGCGCAGCAATTCGAGCTTGCGCGGCTGCTCCTGGGGCAAAAACTCCTGCAGCGTGACCACCGATTCGATGGTCCCGTTCGGACCCTGCTGGTCCTTCTCTTTCTCCATCGCGCCGGCGATCGCTTGCGCCTCCTCCGGCGAGTCGGTCAGCACCACCGTCGGCGTCTGGTACGACTGCAACACCGCGTCGACGTGCTTGTCCCAGAACCCCGCGCCCTGGTGCTCACCGGACCGGCTGCCGAGCTTGCGGAAGTCGTACTGGATCGGATCCTGGACGAACTGGATGGCCGCGTAGATCGATCCGACCGCGAGCGCGCCCGTCAGCACGACCGGCAGGACCGGCTTCTTCAGGACCATCTGCGCAAACGGCCCCGCTACCCAGCCGACCACGCGGCGCCGACCCGGCTGCGACAGCTCCCGGAACGGCCAGTAGCGCTCTTGCAGCGCAATCAGCGGCGGCATCAGCGCGTACGTCGTCACCCAGCAGATGAGCATTCCGAAGAAGCCCATGAAGGCGAACTGGTTGAACCCGCGGAAGCTGACCGCGCCGAGCGAGCCGTAGGAGGCGGCCGCCGCCGCGCTGGCCGCGAACGTCGCCAGCCACGTCGTCCGCAGCGCCGTCGGCAGCGCGATCTCGACGCCCGATCCGCGCCGCCGCTCCTCGAGATACCGCGCGAGGAGGATGATGCCGGCGTTGATGCCGTTGCCGACGATGATGCTGCCGAGGAACGCGGTATTCGGATTCAGGTAGTGAATCACGCCGCGCGAGAGAGCGAAGGTGATCGAGACGCCGGTGAAGAGCGGCAGCACCAACAAAGGCACCGCCCGAATCGTCCGGTAATACAGGATGATGGCGAGCCCGACCGCGACCAGCACCAGCATCGAGGAGATCATCAGATCGCGGACCAGCGCCTCCTGCGCCTCGATCACGCTCTTCACCTCGCCGCCGTACCCGACCCTCATCCCCGGATGCGGAAGGCTCTTCACCACTCCGTCGACCGCCTCGAAGATCTTCTCATCGTCTTCGAGGCTGACCGCGGCGCCGGGGGGCGAGATCAGCATCACCAGGGTGTGGCCGTTCTCGCCGGCGAGATAGCCGTCCGGGAAGCGATCGAGCCGCGCGTAAGCCGACTTGATCCGGCCCATCACGTCGTCGAGATTCGGCGTCGGGGTGCTCTCGGCTTCGTCGGACAGATCGACCAGCAGCGGATTCGCTTTCGCCGCCTCGGCTTTCAGGGCGTCCCGCGCGGCGATCAGATCTTTCATGTCGGCGTAGAGCGCGCCGTGCGTGTCGAGGAAC
>VBLM01000641.1 GCA_005879095.1 Deltaproteobacteria bacterium | reverse complement strand
AGAAGGAAAAGCCCGCCGCCGAGCCCCTGCCGGCCGGCACGCTGATCACGCCATGAAAAACCCGCTGCCGACGACCGACGCGGTCATCGCCGGTCCCGATGGCCGTATCGTCCTGATCTTCCGCAAGAACGAGCCGCACGGCTGGGCGCTGCCGGGCGGCTTCGTCGACGCCGGCGAGGAACTGGGGAACGCCTGCCGGCGCGAGGCGCGCGAGGAAACCGGCCTCGAGATCGAGCTCGTGTCGCAGCTCTTCACCTATTCGGACCCGCGCCGCGACCCGCGCAAGCACACCATCTCGACGGTCTACGCCTGCCAGGCGCGCGGCGAGCCCTAGGCGGCCGACGACGCCAAAGACGCCCGCTGGTTCGCCGAAACCGAGATCCCGTGGAACGTCCTGTGCTTCGACCACGCCGAAATCGTCCGCGACTACTTCCGCTGGGCAAAAACGGGGGAGCGGCGGAAGCTGTAGCGAATTACTTCGACGGCTCGGACATGGGCGGGGGGACCGGCAGGTTGTGCGGTTGCGCCATCGTCCGTGCGCTGGCGTCGACTTGCTCCCACCTGTTGTAGGCGGCTTTCTGGGCATGGGCCTCGTTCGCGCGAGCCTCGGCCACCTGCTTGTCGATCTCGCCGACGTTGACCGCTTCCGCCTGGGGCGCGTTCGCCGCCCGCATCGCGCGGTACTTCGACTGCTCGGTCACGAAGTGCGCCGTCGAAAAATGGGCCTCGGCCGCCTTCCGCTCGCCCTCGGCGACCGCGATCATCTGGTTCAGATAGGCGAGCTTGAGATCGGTCGCCTTGACCCGATCCTGCGCCGCCTGGATGTTCTGGTCCGCCTGCGCCAGCTGGTCTTTCGACGCGTACTGCTTCTTCAGGAGGTCCCGCTCGGCGATCGACCGCTTCAGTTGCGCCGCGGAGACGTCCTTCTCGCTCCTGGCCACCTCGAATCGCGCCCGCGCGTCCGACTCGGCGGCCCTGGCCTTGGCGATCGCGTCCTGAGCCCGGCCTTCCTCGACCCGCGCGTCGTCGACCGGCTGCATCTGCCGTTCGTCGAGCCGCGCCAGACCCGAGTCGTCGACCTTCGTCATCTGGTGGTGCTGCGCGCACGCAGCCAGCGCCACGGCCGCTCCGAGAATCAGTTTTCGCATAGGTGCCCCCATGTACCTCGGACAACGTACTCACTGCATGGACAGAGGGCATCGGCTATGCTGCCGCGCTTCATGGCCATCCTCGTCGCTATCGTGGGGCTCGGTCTGTTGATCGCGGCCCACGAAGCGGGACACCTCGTGCTCGCCCGGCTGATGGGCATGCGGGTGGAGACCTACTCGCTCGGATTCGGGCCGCGCATCGCCGGGTTCAAGAGCGGCGACACCGACTACCGGCTGAGCGCGTTGCCGCTCGGCGGCTACTGCAAGATCGCCGGTTTCACGCCCGACGATCCGGCCGCGCAGGATCCGAACGACCGCGGCTCGTACATGAACAAGCCGGCCTGGCGGAGGTTTCTCGTCATCGCCGCCGGGCCGGGCGTGAACTATTTCGTCGCCTTCCTGCTCATCGCGCTGCTCTACGTCACGCACGGCTTTCTCGACCTGACGACGACGCGCATCGAGGTGGTTCAAGGCGGCCCGGCGGCGGCTTCGGGACTGCAGACCGGCGACCGGATCGTCGCGGTCGACGGCGTGCAGGTCGGCTCGTTCGACGATCTCAAACGCGAGCTGCAGAAGCCAGGCGCGCCGGCCGAGCGGCGTCTCGAAGCAGAGCGGGCGGGCGTGCAGAAGGAATTCGTCGTGCGGCCGGAGAGAGGAACCATCTCCGTCAAGCTCGACCACGTCCTGGTGCGGCTGCCGCTCGCCGAAGCCGTGCCGCGCGCGGCGCACGACGTGTGGGCGCTCAACGCCGCCACGCTCGGCGCGCTCTTCGACGCCGTCCGCGGCAAGGGCAGCGCGTCGCTGGCGGGACCGGTCGCGATCGTCCGTCAGGCCTCGGCCGAGGTGCGGCGCGGTATCGCCGACTTCGCCAGCATCCTCGCCAACATCTCGGTCGGTCTCGCGCTCTTCAATTTCCTTCCGGTGCCCGCGCTCGACGGCGGCCGGCTGGTC
This sequence comes from Deltaproteobacteria bacterium, assembly GCA_005879095.1. Lineage (GTDB taxonomy): Bacteria > Myxococcota > Myxococcia > Myxococcales > 40CM-4-68-19 > 40CM-4-68-19. The sequence continues at coordinate 47 of VBLM01000641.1, read as the reverse complement.
TTCCTCGGCGTCGAGCTGGTGAGCGGGCGCAAGGTCAACCAGCGGCT
>VBLM01000637.1 GCA_005879095.1 Deltaproteobacteria bacterium | reverse complement strand
GGCTGCTACAAGCGCGCGGTCGAGGCCGTCGAGCGCAGCCTGATGCAGTCGGCCCGCGGCCGCCGCGTGCGCCGCCGGGACTTCCGCTCGCTCTGGATCGCCCGCATCAACGCCGCCGCCCGCATCAACGGCGTATCGTACTCGCGGTTCATCAACGGCCTGAAGAAGGCGAGCATCGCGCTCGACCGGAAGGTGCTGGCCGATATCGCCATCGCCGATCCGCAGGCGTTTGCCGCCATCGCGAAGCGCGCCGCGGCGTAGAGCCCTCCGACGTTTCATCCAGGGGCCGCGTCGGGCGAACCGGCGCGGCCCTTGGCGTTTCAAGGAGCTTCACGTGATCGAGAAGATCGAGAGCGAAGTCGCGAGAGCAGCCTTGTTGCTCGCGAAGCCTGAGAGCGAACGCGAGATCGAGTCTGTTCGCGTCGAATTCCTCGGCAAGAGCGGCTCGCTCTCTGGCCTGCGCAAGGCGATGGGGACGGTCGCGGCCGCCGATCGGCCAAAAGTCGGCAAGCTCGTCACCGACGCGATCGCGCGCGTCGAGGCGCTGATCGAGGAAGCGAAGAAAGCGGTCGCCCGGCGCGAGCTGGAAAAAGACCTCCACCGCGAAAAGCTCGATGTCACGCTGCCCGGCCGCACGCGCAAGCGCGGCCACCGGCATCCGGTGAGCCAGGCGCTCGACGACATCGTCGAGATCTTCGCGCGCCTCGGCTTTCACGTCGCGGACGGGCCCGAGATCGAGTGGGACCTCTACAACTTCGAGAAGCTCGGCTTCCCGCCCGACCACCCGGCGCGCGACATGCAGGACACGTTCTTCATCGACCGTGCTTCGCAGCCGCCGCCGCCGCCGGGCTCGCCGCCGACGAAGGGCGCGATGGAGCAGCTTCTGTTGCGCACGCACACCAGCCCGGTCCAGATCCGCGCGATGATCGGGCAGCCGCCGCCGGTGCGCGTGATCGCGCCCGGCAAGGCCTACCGCTCGGACTCGGACATCACGCACACGCCGATGTTCCATCAGGTCGAGTGTCTGCACGTCGAGAAGGGCCTCTCGATGGCGCACCTGCGCGGCACGCTCGACGCGTTCGCCAAGGCCTTCTTCGGGCCGACCGTGCAGACCCGCCTGCGGCCGAGCTACTTCCCGTTCACCGAGCCGTCCGCCGAGGTCGACGTCAGCCACCCGCTCTGCGGCGGGAAGGGCTGCAAGATCTGCAAGTACTCGGGATGGCTCGAGGTTTTAGGCAGCGGCATGGTCAACCCGGACGTGCTCGCCAACGTCGGCTACGACCCCGAGCAGTTCACCGGGTACGCGTTCGGCGTCGGGATCGATCGCCTCGCCATGCTCCGGCACGGCATCGACGACCTGCGGGCGCTCTTCGACAACGACGCGCGGTTCCTGGAGCAGTTATGAAGATCTCGGTTCGCTGGCTGCGCGAGCTGTGCCCGGTCACGCTCTCGGACGACGAGATCGCTCGCAAGCTGACCTTCGCCGGCCTGGAGATCGAGGGCCGCGAGTCGCGCGCGATCGGGCCCGGCGTGGTGGCGGCCCGGATCGTCAAGACCGAGCCGATCGCCGGCAGCGATCACCTCAGCATCTGCCAGGTCGACGACGGCGCCGGCACTTATCAGGTCGTGTGCGGCGCGCAGAACTACGCTGCCGGCGACGTGGTGCCGATGGCGCGTGTCGGCGCCAAGTTGCCGAATGGACTGGAGATTCGGCGCGCGAAGCTGCGGGGTGTGGAGAGCGCGGGCATGCTCTGCTCGCAGCGCGAGCTGGGCCTTTCCGAGGACCATTCGGGCCTGATGATTCTGCCTCGCGAAGCGCGGATCGGCGCTCTGCTCGACGAGCTGCTCGGGTTGCCTGACACCGTCTTCGAAGTGAATGTCACGCCCAACCGGCCGGACGCGCTGAGCCACCTCGGGATCGCGCGCGAATTGTCAGCCCTGACCGGTGTGCCCGTCCGCCCGCCGCCAGCCGCGCCTGCGGGCGATGCGAAAGTGCCGGCCGGCGTGCACGACGAGGATCCGCAGCGGTGCCCGCGTTACGTCGCGCGCTTGATCGAGGGCGTTCGCATAGGCCCCTCGCCACTGCACGTGCAGGAGCGTTTGAGGTCCTGCGGCGTGCGGCCGATCAGGCGTTGCTCGAGCTCGGCCACCCGCTGCACGGGTTCGATCTCGACAGGCTCGTCGGCGAGAAGATCATCGTCCGCCGTGCGCGCGAGGGCGAGCCTCTGGTGACCCTGGACGGCAAGGAGCGGAAGCTGAGCGCCGACGACCTGGTCATCGCCGACGCGGAAAAGCCCGTCGCGCTGGCCGGCGTGATGGGCGGCCAGACGAGCGAAGTGTCCTCTGCAACTACGCGAATTCTCTTGGAAAGTGCGATGTTCGAAGCCGCAGGAATCCGCCGCACGGCGCGGCGGCACGGCCTGCACACCGAAGCCTCGCATCGCTTCGAGCGCGGCATGGACGAGCAGAC
>VBLM01000111.1:6592-8061 GCA_005879095.1 Deltaproteobacteria bacterium | reverse complement strand
GATATAAAAATAGTCTTCGCCGGTCATCATGAAGAGCGTCTCGATGGTCGGATCGAGCTTGCGGTTCATGTTGGCCATCTGGAATTCGTATTCGAAATCGCTGACCGCGCGCAGGCCGCGCAGCACGGTGTTGACCCCCTCCTGCTGGGCGAACTTGACGAGGAGGCCCTCGAAGACCTTGACCGTCACGCGCGCGTCGCCGTTGACCGCCTCGCGCAAAAGCTGGGCGCGCTCGTCTACGTTGAAGACTGCGTCCTTGGCCGGATTGCGCAGCACCGCCACGATCAGGCCGTCGAACATCTTGAGCCCGCGCTGGATGATGCTCAGGTGCCCGTTGGTGGGCGGGTCGAAGGAGCCGGGATAGAGGGCGATCCGGGGCATCGGTGGCGCATCCTGCGGGAGATGACGCGCGAGGTCAATGCGTGACGATCACGACCCGCGTGTCGCCGTAGCGGCGTTCGTCGGCGATGCGGAAACCTTCCGGACACTGCGGCGTCGCATCGCGGCGATCCATTTCCAGGACTACGCGCGCACCCCGGTCGAGGAGATCGTTTGTGCTCAAACCATCGAGCACCGCCTGCGACGCGCGCAATGCGTACGGCGGATCGGAAAAGACCAGATCGAACTTCGAGCCGCGCAGCTTTTGCAGAGCCTGGGGAAGCTCGTCGCGCACGACGCGCGCGCGCTCTTCGTACTTCAGATCGGCGATGTTTCCGTAGATGACGCCGCAGGCGCGCGCGTCGCTCTCGACGAAGACCGCGCTCTTCGCGCCGCGCGAGAGCGCTTCGAGTCCAAGCGCACCGGTGCCGGCGTAGAGATCGAGCACCGCGAGCCCATCCATGCGCTGCCCGAGGGCGTCGAAGAGGCTCTGTCGTACGCGATCCGCGGTCGGCCGAGTGGTGGTTCCCGCGACAGACCGCAGCGTGCGACCTCGCGCTTCTCCGCCGACGATCCGCATCGCGCGAACGGTACACTCGCTAAGCGGCAAAATCACACCGCGAAGGCGCGAAGACGCGAAAAGTTGAGTTTTGAGACCAGCGCCGCGGCGCGCCCAACTCGAAGCGTCTTCGCGGTGCCCTTTGTGAAAATGGCACACTCCTCCGGTTCGTAAACCACGAGCTCGTCGCGCTGCATGCGACGTCCGGACGACACCCTCGGCAAAGGCTAAGAAGTTGAAGTCCGCCCAAGGCATCAGATCTAAGCAGCTCTTTCTTCCTATCGCACGGTGCAGCCAGAATTCGAGCCATCCGCTTCGTCCAGACGACAACACCTGCGGTCGCTCAATTCAAGTCAACGAACATTTGGTACGTTGACCCTGGTTACACGCCGACGTCCGCCGCGGACGCGGCTCGATTTCTGGCCGATGGCTCATTTTCAAGCCTGCGTAATCGGTTGCGGCAGAATGAAATACCGTGTGCCAATTGTCGTCTCGTAACTTTTATCGGATCAACGAGCCTGGTGAGTTCATC
>VBLM01000111.1:0-6482 GCA_005879095.1 Deltaproteobacteria bacterium | reverse complement strand
TAAAGCAGAGACTTTGCCAAAATTCAGAACCGTGGCTGAACCGATTCCGGGCGAGTACATTGTCGTGTTCGACGAGCATCCCGCGATACAGTTGGGGATCACGCGGGCCCCCGCGGATGCTATTGCCGCCACTTACAGAGGAAAGATTCATTTTTATTACGATGCCGCGCTCCAGGGATTCAGCATCTGGATTTCCGAAGAAGCGGCGAGAGAGATCAGCGCGCGCACGGATGTAGCATGGGTGCAAGAAGTTGCAGTCACGCACGCAGCGGGCTCGGAGAACGTAGCGACGCTGCCGAATCTTGACCGCGTCGATCAGCGAAATACTCCACTGGACAACTTGTACAATTATCCGCTTTCCGGACAAGGAGTTCGGATCTACATCCTCGATACTGGTATTCGGTTCACTCACACCGAATTTGGAGGTCGCGCTTTTGGCGCACACGACTCCGTCAACGACGGCCACGGAATGGACGATGCCTGCACGACGGCGGGCAACGGCCATGGTACGCATGTCGCGTCCGTCGCAGCCGGAGCAACTTACGGGACGGCGAAAGCGTCTACGTTGGAATTGGTTCCGAGTCTTAGGGTGCAATGGCGGTGGTACAGCCTCGCAGCTCATCGACGGCGCGAACTGGGTCGCAGCAAATGCAGTTCACCCAGCAGTCGCGAGCATTAGCGTGGAAGTTCTTGGGGGCGATTCTGGCGTTGACGCGGCAGTCCAAGGTATCATCAATTCCGGTGTACAGGTTGTAGTTTCGGCCGGAAACGACTCGGCCGATGCGTGCACACCGAGCCCTCAACGCGTTGGACCCGCAGTTACCGTCGGCGCAACTGGAGGCGGCGACTACCAGTCCATTGCGGCGTATTCGAACCAGGGAAGTTGCGTTGATCTCTTTGCGCCCGGTTCGGCGATTATGTCGGCCTGTAACACGGATGACAATTGTCACGGCGCGGTCGACGGGACTTCTTTCGCAGCGCCGCACGTCGCTGGCGTGCTTGCGATGTATCTTGCTGGCACCTCAGGGGCAACGCCGGCGACCGTTGCCAATCAACTCCTGGCCAACGCGACGTCGAATGTGCTGACAGGATTGACCAGCGGGAGCCCCAACACATTTCTCTATTCAGCTTACCCAACTTGCTCCACTGGCACAGTTTGCAGCGATGCGTGCGTGAATCTTCAAACCGACTCCCACAACTGTGGCGCGTGCGGTGTCGTCTGTGACGGTGCTCAGACGTGCCAAGCCGGAATTTGCGCCTGTCCAAACCTGCCGCAAAATTGTCGAAACGGCGGTTACTGGGACGACGTCCTGTGCAAATGCAGCCAATGAGGAACCCGATGCCCGCGTGCCCACTCGCAGTGGCGATACTAGCGCTACTCTTGATGTCGTGCGGCGGATCCAACTCTCCGACAACGTGTAGCGGCGTGCCGCGCCCGGCTTCGAGACTGATTCTTCATACTGATAACGGAATACCGGGGCAGTACATCGTGGTCTTTTTCGATTCCGTATCGGATATCCGCGGAACCGCGATTGCGCTGACGGCGAAGTACTCCGGTACGCTGATGTTCGTGTACGAGACCGCACCTCACGGCTTTGCGTTGAAGCTCGAGGATGTCAAGGCGCCCGAAATGTCCGAGGAATCCGCGGTCTGCTGGGTCGAACAGGATCAGATGACGCACGGTTGACGAATTCTCAAGCGTCCTTCTCGTGCAGAGCCGCGAGCGCATTGACTAGGCGCGAGCCGCTGCCGTTGGCCCCGACCGCGCCGAACAGATCGAGCGCCGCGAAGCAGCAGAGCGCCTCCAGTTTTTCCTGTGCCGCCGGCGGCAGGTCGCGCAAGAGCCGCTGGTGGCGCGCCGCCGACTGCTCGAGCGTCGCGCCCTTCTCGTCCGCCCAATCTTGTAGAGTTGCCCACACCTCTTCCGGCGCAGCTCGCCGCAACGAGCGCAGGAACGGCCCCGCGGCGACCAGCTGCCGAACCTGCATTCCCAGGAGTTGGCCCGCCATCGACTCGGTCGCTGACGAGAGCGCGGTGCCAGCCATTTCCTCGGCCAGCACGGGCGCGTCGTGCTCCAGACCGGTGATGCGCACGGCGCTCGGCGTCGCGCCCCGCGAGCGCAGCTGTCGCGCTAGCTCCGCCGCGGCCCCCACTCCGCCCATCGCCACCACTTCGAGCCCGAGCTCCCTCTGGCACACCGCGCTCGCCGCCAGCGCCGCGTCGCGGACGTCTTCCTGCGCGTCGGCCGCGGCGAGCGAGACGCCGGTGAAACCGACATCGATCTCCCGCTGGACGCGCTCCGAATCGGGCACCGCGCTGCCCGCGCGCGGCGGATCTTTCAACAGCGCGAGTGGTCCGTGAAAGTGGATTTCTTCCGCTGCCTTGAATGCGGCCTCGGCGAACGCTCCGTCGTCGCGCGCTTCCTCGGGACCCTTCTCTTCCGCCGCGCCGCTGGGGCGGACGAGAAGCAGCGCCGCATCTGCGTCCCGGGCCGCCCGCGCGAATCCGGCCATGGCCGCCGGCGACGTGGCCGCGAACGCGATCAGGAGGACGTTTTCTCGCGCCGCCGCGGCGAGCAGGTCGCGCATGCTGAGGACGAGCAACTCCTTCCCTCCGAGCCGCGAAACCGCGTTCGAAGGCCTGCGCGACCACGCAAAGTGCAGTGCATTGCTCAGTGCACCACCTCTTCGTGCCCGTCGTGGCGGTAGCTGGGGCTCTCGAACTGGATGGTGGTGTGCTCGATGGCGAACTTGTCGCGCAGCACCGCCTTCGCGTCGGTGAGGATCTGATCGTGCGTGCGGCAGTTCGGTCCTTCGCAGGTGACGACGATGTGGCAGGAAAGCGCGATGAGCCCGCTGGTGATGGTCCACACGTGCAGGTCGTGCACCGCCGTCACGCCCTGCACCGCCTCCAGCGCGCCGGAGACGTCGCGCACGGGGATGTGGCCGGGCGCGCCTTCGAGCAGCACGTCGACGGCCTCGCGGCAGAGGCGGATCGCGCTCCAGACGATGGTGCCGGCGATGAGGAAGCTGATGATCGGGTCGGCCGCCAGCTGTCCGGTTAAGTGGATGATGGCCGCCGAGAGCAACACGCCGACCGAGTTGATCAGGTCGCCCGCGAGGTGCAGGAACGTCGAGCGCAGGTTCATGCTCGCGCCTTCGCCGGCGTGCGTGATCCACATTCCGGCCGCGTTCAAGACGATGCCGAAACAAGCCAGCCCGACGACGACTCCGACGTGCACCGGCTGGGGATGCATCAACCGGTGGTAGCCCTCGACGGCGATGCCGGCCGCGATGGCGAGCAGCAGCGCGCCGTTGACCAGCGCGGCGAGAATCTCGAGCCGGTAATATCCGTAGGTGCGCCTGGTGTCGGCCGGCCGGGTGCCGATGCGCAGCGCGAAGAGCGAGAGCCCGATCGCGCCGGCGTCGGCGATCATGTGCGCCGCGTCGGAGAGTAGCGCCAGGCTGTTCGCAAACCAGCCGCCCGCGGCCTCGGCCACCATCGCCACCAGCGCGAGGCAGAGCGCCAGCAGGAGCCGGCGCTGCTCGCCCCCGCGCTCGAGCGTGCGCGAGTGAACGTGGCTGTCGTGATCGTGCACGCTGTCCAAAGAGTTGCACGGAGCCGAGTCCGGCTTCACCGAAGGCGCGGATGGCACGCGAATTCACTACTCGGTCATCGGCCAGGGCGAGCCTGCGCTGGTCTGCTGCGACGGCATCGGCTGCGACGGTTTCGCCTGGAAGTACGTAGTCCGCGATTTCGCTCCCACCCATCGCATCGTGCGCTGGCACTACCGCGGCCACGGACGCAGCGGCATTCCCGAGGACCGGACGCACGTCGGATTCGACGACATCTCGGACGACATGGCGGCGGTCCTGCGCGCGACCGGCATTTCCCAGGCAGTGCTGCTCGGGCACTCGATGGGCGTGCAGGTCGCGCTGGAGTACCACCGGCGGCATCCGGAGAACGTCCTCGGCCTGGCGCTGATCTGCGGCTCGCACGGCCTGCCGCTCGACACCTTTCATGACTCGAAGGCGTTGAAGATCTTCCTGCCCTCGATGATCACCGCCGCCGACCGGTGGCCGCAGGCAACGGAGTTGATCTGGCGCATCGCCGCGGGCGGCGAGCTGGCGTACCAGATCGCGACCCACCTGGAAGTCAACGGCAAGCTCGTCCACCGCGAGGATTTCACGCCGTATTTCAAGCATCTTTCCTCGATGGATCCGCGCCTGTTCCTCGGCATGCTGCGGCACGCGAGCGAGCACACCGCGTTCGATTTTCTGCCGAAAGTCGACGTGCCGACCCTGATCGTGGCCGGCACCGAGGATACGTTCACGCCCTACTGGCTCTCGGAAGAAATGCACGACCGCATCCCCGGCTCGGAATTGCTCACCGTCCCCGGCGGCACCCACGTGTCGCCCATCGAGCATCCCGAATTGATCGCGCTGCGGCTCGAAAAGTTCCTCGCCGGCATCCCGCAGAAATCGGCGCAATTGCGTACGGCGTGAAACGGCTTCAAGCGCACCGCGGAGGCGCAGAGGACGCGGAGAAAAGCCCTTTTTTTGAAAAAAAAACTCCGCGCTCTCCGCGCCTCCGCGGTGCGCTTTGGATCTTGCTGATTTCCTTTCCAGCCGCAGCGCTTGATCCGCGGTTCGTGTGGGAAACGGTAGAGACGCCGCACTTTCAGGTGCACTTCCATCAAGGGATGTACCGGTACGCGCAGAAGATCGCGCGCGCCGCGGAAGAGTCGCACCGCCGGCTGGTGCCGCTGCTCGATCACGAGCCGAGTGAGCGGACGCAGATCGTCGTCCAGGACGACACCGACTTCGCCAACGGCAACGCCACGCCGCTCCTCTACAACCTGATCCACGCCTACGCCGCCCCGCCGGACTCGCGCTCGACGCTCGCCGACTTCGACGACAACGTCTTCGAGCTGATCAGCCACGAGTACACGCACATCCTGCATCTCGACACCGTCCTCGGCCTGCCCGCCGCCACCAACGACATCTTCGGCAAGCTCTGGATCACCAACGGCGAGCAGCCGATCTGGTTCATCGAAGGCCTGGCCGTCTTCACCGAGAGCGAGCTGAGCGGCGCCGGCCGCGAGCGCTCCTCGGAAGAGGACATGATGGTCCGGGCCGAAGTGCTGGAGGGCAAGTTCCCCACCATCGACAAGCTCTCCAACGCGCCGCTCGATTGGCCGCGCGGCTTCGGGCAGTACACGGTCGGCTCGCGGTTCGTCGAGTACATCCGCGATCAGTACGGCCTCGGCGCGCTGCGCGACCTGAGCCACGACTACGGCAGCCGCGCCATCCCGTTCGCGCTGAATTTCAGCGCCAACCGGGTGATGGGCGAGACTTACCTCGACCTCTACAAGGAATTCGGCGACGCCGAGACGCAGCGCGCGACGCAGATGCGGACCGAGGTGCGCGCGGCGGGCGAGTCGCGTATCGAGACGCTGACGAAGCTGGGCGAGTGGCTGCGCACGCCGCGCTTCAGCCCCGACGGGAAGACCATCTACTACACGTCGGCGGGGCCGGACCGCCTGCCCGAGATCCGCGCAGTCACGCCCGGTCCCTGCTGCGACGCGCTGGCCTCGATGCACGGCGAGGTGCGGACGGGCGATCACAAGATCGCGACGCTCTATTCCGACGGTTCAGGCGACGACAACCTCGCCGTCGCCCCGGACGGAAGCATCGTCTACGCCCGAAAACAGGTGTTCCAGGAATATGAGATCCTGCAGGATTTATATTCAGTAGATCCAAACACCGGCGATCGCAAGCGGCTCACGCGCGGCTTGCGCGCGCGGGGACCGGACGTCGCCGCCGACGGCTCGATCGTCTTCCTCTGGCGCAAACCGGGCGGCAACACGGCCATCGCCGAGCTGGCTGCGAAGGCTACCGAGCCGCGCGTACTCTTCGAGGACGTCACCGGCGAGCCCGTCGACAGCCCGCGCTACTCGCCCGACGGCACGCGCGTCGCCTTCCTCCATCACCGCGACGGCGCCTGGGACCTGCGCGTCGTCTCGCGCGACGGCACGCTCCTGACCGACGTCACCCACGACCGCGCCCTCGAGCGCGATCCGGCCTGGACCCCCGACGGCAAGTGGCTCCTCTTCTCCAGCGACCGCACCGGCATCTACGACATCTACGCCTGGCGCGACGGCGACCTGCGCCAGGTGACCAACGTCGTCTTCGGCGCGTTCGAGCCGCAGCCCAGCCCCGACGGCAAGATCCTTGCGCTGGTCACCTACAGCTCGCGCGGCTACGACCTTGCACGCATGCCGCTCGACGAATCCTCGTGGCGGCCGGTCTCGGGCCCGCCAGTCGCGCAGCAGCGGCCGCCACCGACGCCGCTGCCGCCCGAAGAGGTCTATCCGGTGAATCCCTACTCGGCGTGGCCGACGCTGCGGCCGCACTTCTGGTTGCCATACGGAAACGCCGACGCGCTCGGGACCACGCTCGGCGTGCTGACCGGCGGTTTCG
>VBLM01000638.1:2361-3162 GCA_005879095.1 Deltaproteobacteria bacterium | reverse complement strand
GGTGGTCGTTGCGCCGCAGGAGGAGCTGCCGGCGCTTCCGGCAGAGGCGCGGTCTGCCGCTCCTGGGCTCGATGTCGGCGAGGCGCGCTCCACGCCGCCGCCCACCGAAGACGTGCCGTGGGCGGCGGCGGAAATTCTCGGTCACCATGCCGGCGAGCCGAAGGTCGTCTCGCGCGCGGCGGAGTCGCTCGATCCGGAGGTGCCGCCCCCCGCTGCCACCGTGGAGACGAAGGCGGCCGAAAACCCGATGTGGGCGGCCGATGCGTTCGCGCCGACTCCAGGGCAGGCGGCGGAAGAGCCGCAGACGATGACCGCCGAGGAGGAGGGCCTCGTCGAAGCCGAGCCCGAGCCGCCGAAAGGCGACTTCAGCTTCGCCGAGTTGCTCGACGAAGCCCACGGCGCGCCCGCGCCGCCCAGGGAGGAGCTGCCGTCCCTCGCGCAGGACTATCCCGATACGACGACACCGGGCGGACCGAGCGAGGAGCTTCTCGCCGAGGCGCGCGGCGAGCGCGAGAAGCCGTTCCCGGGCGACGAGCCGACGCGGGTCGAGCCGGTGAGCGCGGCGCTGCTCGACAAGATGCGCGAGCGCGACGAAGAGGCGCCGCCGGCCGAGCAGCCGCAGGGCTGGGGATCGCTGGTGCCTGAGGGCGGCGAGACACCGCCGACCCCGACGGAGCAGGCTGCGCCGGAAGCGGCTGTAACCATGCAGGATTTTTCGATGCCCACGGTGCCGACCGAGGATCCGGACGAGCAGCACTGGCGGGAGACGTTCGACAAGTTCAAGGAACTGAAGGCGCAGCT
>VBLM01000638.1:0-2169 GCA_005879095.1 Deltaproteobacteria bacterium | reverse complement strand
CCTGAGGGCGGCGAGACACCGCCGACCCCGACGGAGCAGGCTGCGCCGGAAGCGGCTGTAACCATGCAGGATTTTTCGATGCCCACGGTGCCGACCGAGGATCCGGACGAGCAGCACTGGCGGGAGACGTTCGACAAGTTCAAGGAACTGAAGGCGCAGCTGGGCGAGCCGTCGGACAGGATCAGTTTCGAGAAATTCGCCACCAAGCTGCGGAAGAACCGCGCGGACCTGTTGGCGAAGCACAACTGCAAGGGCGTCCGGTTTTCCGTCTACGAGAAGGACGGGAAGGCCGCCATCAAGGCTTCAGCGATCCGCTAGAAGCGTTCTCCTGCTCCTGCTCGCTGCCGGGATCGATTTCGTTCACGCGCACGGGCTCGAAATCGCGAACGGAGTCGAGCAGGAGCAGGAGAACGTTCAGTGAGACGGGGCCTGGTACCAGTCTTCCTGCGACGGCTCTTCCTCGTCGCTGGTCGTGGTTGGCTCGGTGCCGGCCATGAACACTTCGGGCACCGCGTACGGGTCGCCCTCTTTCGCCAGCTGACCGGTATTGCGATTGATCTGCACCACCGTCACGCCGGGCGGCGGTGGGGGCCACTCTTCCTTCGGCGCGTTGGCCGTCGCGGCGCGCATCCAGTTGAGCCACATCGGGCCGGCGGCGTGACCGCCGGTTTCGTAGGCACCCATCATCTCGTGGGTGTCGAATCCGACCCAGCCGCCGGCCAGGATCGAGGGCGTGAAGCCGATGAACCACGCGTCGCGGTGCTCGCTGGCGGTGCCGGTCTTGCCCGCCGCCGGCCGGTCCAGCGCGCTCAAGGAATGCGCGGTGCCGGCCGGATCCTCGATCACCGACCGCATCAGGTCGGAAACCAGATAAGCCGTCTCCGGTTTGACCGACTGCTCCATGTTCGGCGGCGCCGAGAAGATGGTGTTCCCGTCGCGTGAGAGCACGCGCTTGATCAGGACCGCCTCCGCCCGCTTGCCCTGCGAAGCCAGCGTCGCGTAGGCGTTGATCTCCTCCAGGATGCCGACCTCGCCCGTGCCCAGCGCTGCCGTGTAACTCTGCGGAATGTCACTGAGAATTCCCGCGGCGTGGGCCTCGGAGCGGACCTTGTCGATGCCCACGTCGATCAAGAGCTTCACGGCGACCGTGTTCTTCGACTCGGCCAGCGCCTTGCGCAGCGTGATCTGGCCGTCGAACTCGTCCTTCTCGAAGTTCTGCGGCTTCCACGCCTTGCCGGTCCACGGGTCGGTGATGACTTCCGGCGAGTCGTCCATCTTCGTCACCGGCGTGTACTTTCCGGTATCCATCGCGGCCGCGTAGAGGAACGGCTTGAACGACGACCCCGGCTGCCGCTTGGCCTGTGTCGCACGGTTGAACGAGGAGATGGCAGTGTCGTATCCGCCCACCAGCGCCAGGACGCCGCGCGAATGGAGATCGATACCGACGAACGCGCCTTCGACTTTCGGCGTCTGCTCGAGGCCGAGCTCGAGCCGCAAGACCCGGGTGGCCGACGAGGTGCGCACGGTCTGCATGTGCGTGACGCGGACTGCCACCACCTGGCCGACCGAAACCACGTCGGACGGCGCGCGCGGCGCCGGCGTCGAGTGCTCCGGCTTGAAGGGCCGCGCCCAGCTCATCGAGCTGAACGACACGCTGCCGGCGATGCCCGGCGCCAGCTCGACGGTCGCATCGTTGCGCCCGACGAAAGTGACGATGCCGGCGTAGATGTCGTTCGGCACCAGCGGCCGCACCCGGGCCGCCCGCGCGACCACGTCCGGCGCGATGCTGCCCACCGGCACGTCGCTCTCGTCTCCCGCGTCCGCGTCGGCCTCCTCGTCGACCACTTTCTTCTTCGGCTTCTTCGGCGCGATCTTCCGCACCGCGGCCGAGTGGATGGCCTCCAGATCGAGGACCCACGCCTGATCCGGCGTCTGGGCCACCGAAGCCAGCTTTCGGCCGAGCGCGGAGCGATAGGCGTCGAGGCGGTCGGTATCGAGCTTTACTTCCGGCCCGCGCCAGCCCTGACGCTTGTCCACCGCGCGCAGACCTTCCTGCACCGCCACTTCCGCAGCCGACTGCAGGCGCGGGTCCATCGCCACTTCCACCGTCATGCCGGCGGTGTCGACCGCGGCTTCGCCGAACTGCGCCACCAGCTGCCGGCGGACCTC
>VBLM01000012.1 GCA_005879095.1 Deltaproteobacteria bacterium | reverse complement strand
TCGAGGAGTACCGCATCGAGGAGCCGCGCTGATGCTGTTCGCGGTGGTCGTGTTCCCCGGTTCGAATTGCGACCACGACGTCTACCACGTCGCCAAGCATGTCCTCGGCTGCGCCGCGCGCTACGTCTGGCACAAGGACCGGGATCTGCGCGGCGCCGACGTGGTCGTCCTGCCCGGCGGGTTTTCCTACGGCGACTACCTGCGCACCGGCGCCATCGCGCGCTTCTCGCCGATCATGGAAGAGATCAGAAGGTTTGCCTCCCGCGGTGGCCACGTCGCGGGCATCTGCAATGGCTTCCAGATCCTGCTCGAAGCCGGGCTCCTGCCGGGCGCGATGCGGAGGAACGATTCCTTGAAGTACGTCTGCCGCGATGTGCACTTGAAAGTGGAAAACGCGATCACCCCCTGGACGCGCAAGTACGCCAGGGGCGAGGTGATCCGCATTCCCATCGGCCACGGCGACGGCAACTACTTCATCGACGAGGACGGCCTGCGCCGGCTCGAAGGCGAGGGACAGATCGCCTTCCGCTACGTCGGCCCCGACGGCACCCGCGGCGTCTCGGGCAGCAACCCCAACGGCTCGCTCGCCGACATCGCCGGGATCACCAACGCGCGCGGCAACGTGCTGGGGATGATGCCGCACCCGGAGCGGCTCGCCGAAGGCGTGCTCGGCGGCGAGGACGGGCGCCGGCTGTTCGAGAGCATCCTCGAGGCGGTCGGTTGATCGCGGCTTTGCTCTTGCTCGCGATCCCGGCCGATCTGCGACTTTCCCTGCACGCGGGCGAGCATCACATCGAGAAGATCGACTGGCGCGCGGAATCGGTGGAGACGGAAGGGCCGCTGCGCGCCGAGCTGTTGCCGAGCGGGAATGAGCTGCTGCTCGAGCCTTCCGCGAAGGGCGTCGGTCGCGCGTTCGTCTTCACGCGGCGTGAAGTGCGGGTCGTCGAGGCGTTCATCGACACGCCGCTGCCGCCACCGCCGGGAAAGCCAGCTTGCGCCTCGGTCGCGAATGCCGCCTGCTACGCGCAGTTCCGTGCCGCGCCGCAGCCGCGGATGGTCTTCGAGCTGGAAGGACTGCAGGCCGAGGCGAAAGCAGCGCAGGAGGAGCTGGCCAAGGCCGGCCTGCCAAACCTCGAGGTCGCCATCTCTCCGTGGGGCGTGAAGCTCAAGGGCGCAAAGAGCGACGCCGAAAAGCGGCGAGCGCTCAAGGCGATCTGGCCGGCGATCCTCGGCCCGCTGCGGCTCGACGACTAGCTTCGGGACTTGCGCTTGGCGTGCACCCGCGGGGCGACCCATTCCTTGCGGTGGTGCAGGCTCTCCTTCGTCTCGGGCAGCGCGTTGATCGCGCGGCGCAGGCGGCCGTGCGCCATTACTACGCCGGGCTCGGCCTGCAGCGTCGGGCCGTATCGCGACCAGAAGGGCGAGTCGCCCGGCTGGGTCAGCCGATCGATCTCCATCCGCACGGCCGCCACCGTGCCCGAGGGCAACAGCTCCTGCGTCAGCAGCGAATCGAGATCGACGATCAGCTCGCTCATCGGATGCAGCCAGGCGAAGTACGGGTCTTCGGTGAGCAGCTTGAGCATCTGGCCCGGCCCGCCCGCCGGGCCGACGTCGCGCTCGTACGAAGCGCGGGTTGCCTCCACCAGCGCGCGGTGCACCTCGCGCAGCGCCGACGCCACTTCCAGCAGCCCCGGCTTGTGTGCGCTCTCCGCCGCCATGCCGGTATCTTATTCAAACTACGCGGGGACGGGCACTCCCTGCGCTTCTTCCTCCGGCGGCGCCGGCAGTTGCACCACCGGCGGTCCCTTCCAACGCCGCAGCTCGGCCTTGCCGCCCTCGACCGCCACGTGCGGGAAGCCGTCGCCCGAACGGCCGGTCCACGAGCCGAGGTTGAAGTAGCGCGTGCCGGTCCCGACGGTCTCGTCGACCGCGCGGTGGCTGTGGCCCATGACGATGTACTTGACGTCGAAGACCTGCGCCACGCGCCGCGCGGCCGCCTGCAGCATCGGGTGCGCGTCGGTCTTGCGCTTGCTCCCGAGCAGGGCGTTCAGCGCGGCGAAGAGGATTCCCACCACGGTGATCGCGCCCGCGCGCGGCCAGAAGCCGAACACGCTCTGCGAAGTGCTGATCGCGCAGAAGAGACAGAGCCCGGCCAGCAGCATGCGGTCGAGATAGAAGAGCTGCATCGAATCGAACAGGCTCTGCTCGCCCGGCCGCGCCGCGATCGCCACCAGCTGCTGCGCCTGCTTCTCGGTGCCCTGGAAGCGCGAGAACATCCGCCGCACGTGGGGCGGCGCCTTCTGCCCCATCGCCTTGTCGGCGGCGCGGGCGAAGGCGCGGGAGAAGCGGAGCCACTGCCGCACCATCGGATAGAAGACGCGGAAGACCATCACGAAGTAGTCGGCCGCGACGCGCAGCGGGTTGCCGGCCTTGAGGAGCCAGTCGAGGTACTCCTTCGGTCCCCAGGTGTCGACGTCGTCGGGCAGCTCGACCTGCTCGGTATAGCGGTTGACGAAATACCGCAGCACCTTCGAGCTCAACGGCAGCTGCATCTCCTGCTGCGCCAGCGCGCCGCCGTGCTCGGCGAAGAAGTCGCTCTGCACCGAATAGTGATCGTGCGCGTGCCCATGCTCGGCGTAGAAGAAGCCGGGCTCGAGGTAGAACCAGTCGTGAAACTGGATCGTCTTCTCGAACCGGCGCCGGGCCGCGGCCGAGCGCACGCCTGCTCGTTCAATCAGTATACGTCGCAACTCGGCTTGAACCGCCGGCCAGCGCCACTCGGCATCGTGGTTCCCACGGATGATGCGAAGAGAATTTCCCTTGTGGACAAATCGGGCGAGCGCGTCAAAGACCGATGGATGGCGCTGCGCAGCGCGGCGCAGCTTCCAGACGCATTTCGGCTCCGACGGCGCAAGGCCCAACTCGCGCTCCTCATCGGTGATTTCGAAATCGGCATGATCCGGGACCAGCGTGATGGCGACGAAATCGACGATGTCGCCGTTCAGGATCAGACGCCATGGCTTGCGCTCCGTTCGATGGTCCGCATGCCACTCGAGGAACGAAGCCAGCGCATGGTCAGCCGGCCGGGGCCTGTCCAGATTCTGGCCGGGGCGGAGGTCGCACCCGAGGTGCAGGTCCGAGATGGCGAGAAGGTTGTGCTGTCGCTCGGTGAGCGATCGCACCCTCCGCCACATCCTCCGCAGCCCCATGGTGGAAACTCCCATGTGGTGCTTGAGCAAGCAGCGTGCCGGGGTATCATGCGCGGATGGCCGAGACGGATCTCTTCGCGGACGAAGGAACCGCGACACAGATCGTCGAAACGCGTACGAGTCTGCACGTACGTCGTGTCCGGTTGTCCGTGTCGACCGGTCCCGCCGCGGGCCGCCAGTACGCCACCGACAAGGAACGGATCCGCATCGGCAACGCGCGTGTACCGCCGGGGCGGGATGGCAGCGGAAACGATCTCGCGCTCGACGACAAGAAGGTTTCGCGCTTTCACTGCGAGATCTCGTTCACCGACAAGGGCTGGCTGCTCACCGATCTCGACTCGACCAACGGGACCTGGCTCGACGGCAAGCGCGTCGAGCGCGCGTACATCTCGCCGGGGTCGTCGATCGTCGTCGGCGATTCGTCGATTCTCTTCGCGCCGATCGACGAGGAGATCGTCGTCGATCCGGACAAGGACGGCCGCTTCGGCGAGATGGTCGGCGTCTCTTTGAAGATGCGGCAGATCTTCGGCCTGCTGAAAAAGATCGCGCCGATGGACGTGAGCGTGTTGATTACCGGGGAGACCGGGACCGGCAAGGAACTGGTCGCGCGCGGGTTGCACGAGGGGTCTTCTCGCGCCAAGGGTCCGTTCGTGGTGCTCGACTGCGGATCGATCCCGGAGAACCTGATCGAGAGCGAGCTGTTCGGGCACGAGAAGGGATCGTTCACCGGCGCCACCGGAGCGCGCGAAGGCGCGTTCGAGCGCGCGCACGGCGGGACCATTTTTCTCGACGAGATCGGCGAGCTGCGGCTCGACATGCAGCCGCGCCTCCTGCGCGTGCTGGAGAACCGCGAGGTGCAGCGGGTCGGCGGCGGGAACATGATCGACGTCGACGTTCGTGTGGTGGCGGCCACCAACCTCGACCTGGCGGAGGAAGTAGCCGAGGGGAACTTTCGCGAGGATCTCTTTTTCAGACTGAATGTCATCAACGTGCAGTTGCCGCCGCTGCGGGCGCGGCGGGACGACATTCTGCACTTGATCACGACCGCGCTGTCGCAGCCTGACGTGATCGAGGCGCACGGACAGAAGCGAGTGACGCCGGCAGCCATGTCGGCGCTGCAGTCGTACGCCTGGCCGGGGAACGTGCGCGAGCTGATGAACGTGGTGAGTCATCTTTTGACGTTCTCCGAGGGCGCTGACGTCGACCTGCCCTCGCTGCCGCCGCGGCTGACGTCGCAGGGCCAGAAGCAGCCGCTGCCGTTCAACGAGCACCTCGGGTTTCACGAAGCCAAAGAGCAGCTGCGGAAACATCTCTCGTGCGGCGCGCGAATCAGGATTGCACCGCAAGTCGATCGAACGGCTGGTCAAGAAGTACGACCTCGACGCGCGCCAGCACAGAAGGTAAGGCTTCAAGCGCACCGCGGAGGCGCGGAGAGCGCGGAGGTTGTTTTTTCAAAAAAAAATCTCCGCGAATCTCTGCGTTCTCCGCGCCTCCGCGGTGAGATTTTGCTTCTAGATGTTGCGTTCGTACACGCGGTACGTCTTGTATTTGCGGGCGCCCATGCGTTCGATGCCGCGGTTGATCATGACGTTGTCTTCGAGCGTCCAACTCAATTCGCCGCCCTTGTAGCCGGCGGCCGCGCCACGGCGGGCGACTTCGACGTAAAGCACGGCGGCGAGCGTGCCGTACTTGTGCGAGGCGCGGAATTCTTCTTTCACGCCGAGTAAAATCAGGCGCGCGTGCTTCGGGCGATTGAAGCGGAGCCGCCAGAGAAGCTTGAGAAGATTCAGTGGCCGCTT
>VBLM01000110.1 GCA_005879095.1 Deltaproteobacteria bacterium | reverse complement strand
CCGTTTGCCCCCGGGTTCCTGCCGCGGCGGCTCGAGGCGCTGCTCGATTCCGCGGGCGCGCTCCGCCGGGATGGCGCCCTGTTGCGCAGCACCGTCCGGTTTTCCTCTCTCGGTCCGCTGCTTTGCGCGCATTCGGCGTATCCGACGGTCGAGTCGGATGCGGTCTTCTTCGGGCCCGACACGTACCGGTTCGCCGCTCTGTTGGACGCTCGGATCCAGCGCGCCGGCTCGGTTGCCGACGTCGGCTGCGGCTCGGGCGCGGGCGGGCTCCTGCTCGCTCCGCGTGCGCTTTCGGTGCAGTTGCTCGACGTGAATCCGCAAGCGGTCCGGTTCGCCCGCGCCAACGCGGAGTTGAACGGGCTGCCCGCGCGCGCGGCCGAGAGCGATGTGCTCTCCGCGGCGGAGGGACCGCTGGACCTGATCGTCGCCAACCCGCCCTATCTCGCCGATCCACTCGGACGCGCGTACCGCGACGGAGGCGAAGACCTCGGCACGGCGCTCTCGGTTCGCATCGCCGCGGAAGCGCTGCGGCGGCTCGGTCCCGGCGGCAGGCTCGTGCTCTACACGGCGACGCCGGTCGTCGACGGCGAGCACCTCATCCGGCCCGCGCTCGAACGGCTCCTCCGCCACACACGCTGGGACTACCGCGAGCTCGATCCCGACGTCTTCGGCGAAGAGCTGGATCGACCCGAGTACGCAGGCGTCGAACGGATCGCGGTGGTGGCGCTCGATGCGACGAGGCTCTGACATGGACCCGGCCAAGCTGCACCTCGAACTCTCGCTGTTCGCGCAGCGGCGCCTCCGGCCGGCGCTGCCCGACGCGCCTCGATCGGACGACGCGCGGCTGCGCGCGTTGGAAGCGGAATTCCTCCAGGCCGAGCGCGCCGCCGTGGCGGCCGATGCCGCCCATGCGCCGGACGAGCCGCAGGCCTTCGTCGAATGGTTCGAATCGCTGCGCCAGATCGGCCCGGGGCAGGGAGATCCGCTCTTTCCCTGGCTGGCCGAGCGCGCCACGCTCTCGCAGATGCGCTGGTTCCTCGCGCAGGAAGTGGCGGGCGAGGCGGGATTCGACGACCTGGTCGCGCTGACGCAGGTGCGGATGCCGGTGCGCGCCAAGCTGGAGCTGGCGCGGAACTACTGGGACGAGATGGGCCGCGGCCGCGAGGCGGGCATGCACGGACCGCTCCTGGCGCACCTGGCGCAGGCGGTGGATGCCGAGGCCGATCTCCGCACGACGGTCTGGGAATCGCTCGCGCTCGCCAATCTGCTGGTCGGGCTCGCGTTCGATCGTCGCTACGCGTACCACTCGGTGGGCGCGCTCGGGGTCATCGAGCTGACCGCGCCGGGGCGGGTGGCGCTGGTCGATCGCGGCCTGGCCCGGCTAGGCGTGCCGCGGGTGGCGCGGCGCTATTTCACGCTGCACGCGACGCTCGACGTGCAGCACAGTGCCGCCTGGAACCGCGAGGTGCTCGCGCCGCTCGTCTCCGAAGTGCCGCGGGCGGCGCGGGCCATCGCCGAAGGCGCGCTGATGCGGCTGCGGGCGGGAGCGCGCTGCTTCGATCGGTACCGGCGCGAGCTGTGGCGGTCAGAGCCAGCCCAGCTCTCGGAGCTCTGCTAGCGGAAGGTCGTTTCCGATGTCGATTCGGTAGCGGACGTTTGGAATGAAGACCTTCCGCGCCAGCGCGTAGGCGGCCTTCTGCGCTTCGGGAACGGTTTCGCCGCGGCCGGTGACGACCAGCGCGTAGCCGGTGGGGCCGGAGGTGACGAGCCGGCCGTTCGACAGCTTGAGCTCGCCGTAATGCAGATGAAATTCGTCCACATCGCGTAGAAACAGGGGCTGTCCGGCAGCGGGGACGGTGGCCTGCGCGTAGGGAAACGGCGGCACCGTCAGGACCACCCCTACCGCGAATCCTTCGTGGACCCGGAAGCTGCGCGGGCCCTCGCGGCTCACCAGCTTTTGCAAAATCGTAGCCCAGTCGTCGATGTGCAAGGCGTCGAGAATCGCAAAACCGGGATAGCCGAATCGGCAAGTCAGCTCGAGCGGCCAGACGCCGGCCGCATTCACGATCGTATTGAGATTGATGTAGCCGCAGTAGCCGCTCTCGCGCAGCAGCGGCGCGAGCCTGCCGAGCGTCGCGTCGAAAAACCTTTGCGAACCGGTGTAGGTCACGACCGTGCCCATCTCGCCGGTCAATTCGCCGAGCCCGCCGGTGAAGAACTTCTTGTGCTCCCAGTCCAGACAGGCGGGCGTGAGGAACTGCTGCCCGTCGAAGTACGCGCCGGTCCCCATCTCGAAGCCGGTGATGTAGTCCATCAGCACGTACGACGGTTTTTCCGCGAAGCTCCAACCCGCGCGCTGCAGCTCGAGGAAGGCGAGGAGGTCGGCGCCGTCGGGCAGCTCGCCCACGTAGTTGCGCGTCGAGGCGTAGCTGCCGTTGAGCTTGAAGACGTAGCGGCCGGGATGCTCGCGGACGAGCGCGATGCCCTCGTCGAATCCACGAAAATCATGCCGCCGATGACGCGGAAGCCGTCGCGGCGGAGATGATCCTGCTCGTCGCCGAGATCGGCCTGCTCGAAGACGACGAGGCCGTCGCGGCCGACCCAGCCGAGCTCGGCCCGCCAATCTGCCGTCCGCGGAACGATTCCTTCGAGGACCCCGGCGCAATCCGGGTCGGAGGCGAAGACGCGTACCTGATGCCCGCCGAGGATCAAGCGCCGGTACAGGTCGCCCAGATCGTTCGATTCGCCCACGCCCAAGACGCGCACGCCGCAACCGTAGTAAGAAAACCGCCCATGGCAAAAACCCTGATCGACGGCGTGTCCGGTCTCAAATCACTGGTGGGCAAGGAGCTGGGGACCTCGCCCTGGAAAGAGATGACCTTCGACGCGATCCGGAAATTCGCCGACGCGACCGGGGATCATCAATGGATCCACGTAGATAAGGAGCGGATCGCGCGCGAGTCGCCGTTCGGGAAGCCGATCGCCCACGGCTACTTCACCGTTTCGCTCATCGCGGGGCTTTTCTTCGAGCTGGTAGAGGTGAGAAACTTCGCGATGGTGATCAACTACGGCCTCAACAAGGTGCGCTTTCCGGCGCCCTTGAAGGAGGGCCAGCGGTATCGCCTGAACGTGAAGGTCGGCGAGGTGAAGGAGATCGGCAACGGCGTCGAGGGGTTGCTCAACGCCGCGGTCGAGAAGTGAGCGCTTGCACGCCTGCCCGAAAATAGAGTAAAGTTAGGGGGCACGGCGAGGTGCCTGATCTGGCGCCGCCCGGGGGGCCTTCACAGGTGGCAGACCAGAAGGTCACGCTCACGCCTCATCCGCCCGACCCCGTCGTATCGAGGCCGCTCAAGACCGGCGCCAACTTCGTCCTCGTCCTGCCCAAGAAGCGGTTCGTCTACCGCCACTGGGACAAGGAGAAGTACCTCCCCGAGGAAGAAGGGGAGATGATCCTCGAGGGCGAGGGCATCGGCGCCGACGAAAAGTACGAATTCATTCTGGAAAAAGCCGACAGCGAGGACGGCCCCTGGTCCGAGGTCACGACCGTCAAGGCCGCCGTCAGCGGCGACAAGGCGACCGCGAAGTACAAGTTCCCCAAGCCCGCCAAGAAGGGGCACCTGACCAAGGTCGAGTGGAAGCGGACCAAGGCCAAGCCCGGCGATCAGCTGGGCATGCACGTCGAGGCCACCGACTACGAGGGCGGTTTCCTCTCCATCCATGTCGAAAAGCGCGACGAAAGCGGCGAGTGGAACGTGTACTCGCGCTGGTCGGGCGAGATCGAGCAGGGCAAGTTCGACACCATCTTCCTGATTCCGAAGGGCAAGGAGAAGCCGGAGCAGTGGAAGGCCGGCAAGGTCGTGGAGCTGTCGTTCGACGGGGAGCCGAAAGAGAGCGATACGCTCTGGATGGTGGCCAAGACCCAGGGGTTCGACGGGTCTTCGCTGCAGTTCGTGCTCGAGCGGACCGACGAGAATGGCAACTGGGCCGAGCTCGGCACGGCCGTCTCCACGGTCAAGGACGGCCAGGCGAAGAACTCGTTGCAGGTGCCGCCGTTCGTCAA
>VBLM01000109.1 GCA_005879095.1 Deltaproteobacteria bacterium | reverse complement strand
CGTTGAAGCACCTGGTCAGGAAACCGCCGTCGCTGGACTGGAAGGTCGCCGCTGCTTTGCCCATGCCCGCGCTGACGGCGTGGCAGGCGATCGTCGATACCGGACGCGCCAGATCCGGCATGCGTTTTCTCATCCATGGGGCAAGCGGCGGCGTCGGCTCGTTTGCGGCGCAGTTCGCGCGCTGGAAGGGCGCCGAGGTGGCCGCCACCGCGAGCGAGGCGAGCGTCGACTGGCTGAAGTCGATCGGGGTGGATCCGGTCATCGACTACAAGCGCGAGCGCTTCGAGGAAAAGCTGCGGGACATCGACGTGGTGCTCGATCCGCTCGGCGGCGACACGCAGGCGCGTTCATGGCGCGTGCTCAAGCGCGGCGGAACGCTCATCAACCTGATCGGAGAGATCGACGAGGACGCGGCAAAGCAGGCCGGTGTCCGCGCGGTCGACTTCGGCATGGAATACGACGTCGAGGACCTGGAGGAGATCGCGGGCCTGGTGGATCAGGGACTGATCGAGCCTCACATCTCGAAGGTCCTTCCGCTCGATCAGGCGCGGCAGGCGTTGGATCTGAACCAACAGGGAAAGTCGCACGGCAAGGTGGTGCTCGAGATCGGTTGAACGGAGGCACGATATGCGCTGGATTCTGATTGCATTCCTTCTCTCTCCCGCGGTTGCGCTGGCCACTTCCGAAACGACCGCCAAAGAGCAAGCGGTCGCGATCTGCAAGCAGCAGAAGAAAACCATCGCGCCCGAGAAATGGGAGAAGGGTCCTTGCATCTCGAACGGGCAGAACGGACTGGCGGACTGGGTAGTGGACGTGGCGCACGCGCCGCGGACGGCCATCGACGACGATCCGTCGAATCAGTGCTCGGCATTCGTCGAGAAGAAGATCAAGAACTTCGTCGAGCTCGACACGAGCTGCAACGTGATCCGGAGCCAGGCGAAGTAGCGGACTCGGTCATCGCTTTCTTCTTTGCGTGCACGACGACGCGGTCGGATTCCTCGAGGTCCTTTGCCGTTGCCGGCGAACCGTCTTTCACGAACTCCGTCTCGGGCGTCAGAGCGAACCTCTCCGATCCCTTGTTCGTCTTGACGGTCAGCTCCTGCGCGCTGACCGCGCTGACCACTCCGCGAACATCGTGGCCGCCTTCGTGCGCGCCGACTGGCCCTGCGAGAACCCCGAGCAGGCTAATGATGATGCGCGTCTTCACGATTCGCTGGCTCCTTCCCCTTCAGGAACTCCTGGTCTTCCTGCATCTCGCGCCACTCTTCCGGACTCTTCGGATTGATTTGCTCCATGTCGAGCTTCTCCCTTGGCGTGAGCGTGCTGAGATGGCGGATGAAATGAACCAGATGCCAGCTCGCCCGTCTGCCTTCCTCGGTGCCATCGCCCCAGCCAGGCATTCCGGTCAGCCGCACGCCGTTCTCGATGATGTAGAACAGCTCGCCGTCACCGAGCTGCTGGGTCTGGGCGAGTCGCAAATCCGGCGCGCGCGGATACAGGTTGCGTCCCATTTGCGTCTGGCCGCTGCCGTCATTGGCGTGACAGACGGCGCAATGGTCGGCGAAATGGCCGCGCCCCGCTTCGATGACCTCCTTCGAGATGGATAGGGGGTTGGAAAGCTGCCGGTATTTGCCGGGGATCCCGAGACTCCTCAGCTTGCGCGCGATGACCGCCTCGGCGTGCGTCGGCTCGACCTTGGCGCTGATGCCGCCCCTGAGAAGCAGAGCCATGCCGGCGCCAACCGCTCCAAGCACGACGGCGAGGACAAGCGCGAGAACTGCAAGGAGCATCTTCACATGCCGCTCATGTGGTGTTCGTGCCCCGCCGGCATTCTGGGCGGCTGCAAACCGACGAAAACGAAGGCGCCGATCGGCGTATTCGTACCGTAAGAGCCGGCGACGGAATCGGGCACCGCGCTGATGTCGAACGCGATGCCGATGATCGGCACCACCGGACCAGCTTGCGCGAAGCGGTGCACGGTTCCAACCTGGACCTGAAGCACGTCGTACCTCGCCTCAGGATCGCCCGGCAAAACCAGATCGTGACCGAACTTCTGCACGTATTCGAGACGGGCGAATGGAACGTTGCGCCCGTCGAGGTCGGCGTTGACTTCCGCGAGGAAGCTGTCGCTCGATTGGTGGGCGACGAGGTTGCGTCCCCACAAGGCGGTGAAGGAGACAGCGCCGCCGCTGTAGGTGCCCGAGGCGGTCAAGCGGTGCAGACTCTCGTCGGGCCGCAGCGCCTCCGGGCTCTTGACGTAGCCGTATGACACCTGAAAGCTCGTCTCCTGCGTCGGGTTGAGCGACAGGCGCCCCGAATATGAATCGAGGGCGCCGAAGTCGAAATTCCAGCGGTCTTCATCCGGCTCGCGGCCGTGAAACAGCGAACCCTCCAGTTTCACCCAGTGGTTGTAGCACAAGGCGGTGAAGGAGACAGCGCCGCCGCTGTAGGTGCCCGAGGCGGTCAAGCGGTGCAGACTCTCGTCGGGCCGCAGTGCCTCCGGGCTGTTGACGTAGCCGTACGACACCTGAAAGCTCGTCTCCTGCGTCGGGTTGATCGACAGGCGCCCCGAATATGAATCGAGGGCGCCGAAGTCGAAATTCCAGCGGTCTTCATCCGGCTCGCGGCCGTGAAACAGCGAACCCTCCAGTTTCACCCAGTGGTTGTAGAGGCCGGCGGTGAAGACGCCGAAGGAGATGTGAGTCGAGTCCTGCCAGTGGTGTCCGATGGGCGGGAGCGGGTCGTTCATCGCGGAGGCGCGATGCATGAAGGCGGTCGGACCGAGCGCCGGCTCTCCGGAAGCGGCCGCGTACAACTCGACGCCGAATCCGCCGGCGATCGCGTGCCGGTAGATCGCGGCGGTCTCCA
>VBLM01000108.1 GCA_005879095.1 Deltaproteobacteria bacterium | reverse complement strand
TCATCGCGTCGAGCGTGCCGGGGATGAAGCGGGTCTTGGTCGCGTCGTCGAGGAAGAAATCGATCGGCTCGACGGTGTTGCCGGCTTCGATCCATCCGCCGAGCCGGTCCTGGGCGTAGATGAAGACGTCGGGCCCCTTTCCGCGGGGGACGGCTGCGGAGATCTTGTCGGCGAACGAGTCGTACGGCACCGCGAGCGTGGTGACCTTGACGCCCGGATGAGAAGCGTTGAAGCCCGCGGCCACCTTCTCGATGGCTGCCTTTTCCGCCGCGCGGTACGAGTGCCAGACGACCAGCTCGACCTCTGCCGGCGCGGCGGTCGCGGCGAGCAGTGCCAGACACAGCAGCCGTTTCATGTCGTACCTCCGATGCGCTGCTCGGTCCCGGCGTCGAAGAGATGGATCCGATCCAGCTCCACGACCGCGGATACTTTTCCGCCGAACGCGGGCGGGTTGTGCGGATCCATCTTGAAGGCGATCTCGTCGTCGCCGCGGCGGCCGTGGACGACCACCTCGTCGCCGAGCGTCTCGACCAGATCCGCGGTCAGCTCGAGCGGCGCGGTCGGACCGCGCACCGGCCGGCCGATCTCGACCACGTGCTCCGGGCGGATGCCGACCACGATCTCCTTGCCGGCCATCGACGAGAGCGCCTGCCGCGCCGAAGCCGGAGACGGCAGCGTGAACGCAGCGGCTTGCAGGAGCGAGCCGCCGTCGGCGACCTTCGCGCGGATGAAGTTCATCGGCGGCGTCCCGATGAAGTTGGCCACGAAGAGGTTGTGCGGCCGCTCGTACACGTCGAGCGGCGTGCCGACCTGCTGCACCTTGCCCGCATTCAAGACGACGATTCGGTTACCCATCGTCATCGCTTCGATCTGATCGTGGGTCACGTAGATGGACGTGACCTGCAAGCGGTGCTGCAGCTTCTTGATTTCGGCGCGCATCTGCACCCGCAGCTTGGCGTCGAGGTTGGAGAGCGGCTCGTCGAAGAGGAACACCGAAGGGTTGCGGACGATGGCGCGCCCGAGCGCGACGCGCTGCCGCTGTCCGCCCGACAATTCTTTCGGACGGCGCGCGAGCAATTCGTCGAGCCCGAGGATCTTCGCAGCATCCGCGATCATCCGGTCGATCTCGGGCCGCGGCGTCTTGCGCAAGACCAGGCCGAACTCGAGATTTTCGCGCACGCTCATGTGCGGATAGAGCGCGTAGCTCTGGAAGACCATCGCGATGTCGCGGTCCTTGGGCGGGACGTCGTTCACCACCTTGCCGCCGATCGAGATCGTGCCGCCGGTGATCTCCTCGAGGCCGGCCACCATCCGCAGGAGCGTGCTCTTGCCGCAGCCGCTCGGGCCCACCAGCACGACGAACTCGTGATCGCGGATCTCCAGGTTGACTCCGGAGATCACTTCCGGGTTGTCGCCGTAGCGCTTGCTGACGTCCTTCAGGACGACGTCCGCCATGGTCCTCGCACATGCCACGGGAAGCGCCGCGAGCGCAACTAGGGAGCGAGGATCCGCGCGGTGCGCGGCGGGACCGATCGCTTTGGCGCCCCACTCTTCCGGCGCGGCGAACGTGACCGACACAGCCGCCGGTCCGCGGTTGACGGCGACAACCACGGCGTCTTGCCCGTCTCTCCGCGCGAAGACGAGAAGATCGCCGTCCGTCGACAGCCCAGTGTGCGTCCCGCGCGATAGCGCCGGGTGCGCGCGGCGGATGGCGATCAGTTTCCGATAATCGCGTCGCAGCGCCTCGTCACGAGCGAGGCCCGCGCCGGGCAGGATCTCGCGCGATCCCCACGGCATGTCGCTGCGGTTGTCCGGCCACTTGCCGCCGGGCCGGGCGACCTCTTCGCCGTAGTAGATGATCGGAATGCCCCAGGAGGTGAGCTGCAGCGTCGCGGCGAGGCGGAAGAGCTGGACGTCGCCGCCGAGTTGGAACAAGGCGCCGGTCACGTCGTGATCGGAGAGGTAGTCCGCGAGCAAGTGGCCGGGCCGGATCTTCGAGCGCTTCTCGAGATAGCGATTGAACGCGACGGTGCGGCCGCGGCCCTGCAAGAAACCGAGCACGCTGCCCTGGAAACCGAAGTCGAAACCCGCGTCGAGCTCGTCGCCCTCGAACCACGGGTCGAGGACCTCCGCGTCGCCGCCCCAGACTTCGCCGAGCAGGAAGAAGTCCGGCCCAGAAGGCGTGGCTGACGTGTTTGACCGTGTCGAGCCGGAAACCGTCGACGCCGGAGCGCTTCGCCCAGCCGATCTGCGCGTCGAGGAGAAACTTCGCGACGTCGGGTTTTTCGGTGCGGAAGTCGGGCAGGCCGCCGACGCACTGGGTCACGTCGTCGTTGCCGCACTCCCCGAGGGCGGGGTTGCGCAGCCAGCTCTTCGTCTTCGGATCGGACAGGTAGCGCGAACCGTAGCCGGCGTGGTTGTAGACGACGTCGAGCAGCACCTTGATGCCGCGCGCGTGGCACGCGTCGACGAACGCCTTGAGATCGCTCTCGCTGCCGAAGCGCGGATCGAGCCGCGTGAAGTCGTCGGCCCAGTAGCCGTGGTACGCCCAGTCGGGAAAGCCCCAGATCGCGGTCACGCCGAGCGAGGCGATCTCGTCGAGCTGCGCGGTCAGGCCCTTCAGGTCGCCGCCATGGAAAGCGCCGGGCGCCTTCGGGTCCGCGTTGGCGTCATTCGCGCGGTCGCCGTCGGCAAATCGATCGACGAGGACGAAATAGACGATCTGGTCGGACCACGCGAGCGCAAGCGCGAGCAGGATGGGGATCATCGGCGTGCAGGCTAGCCCAGGTGCGGCTCGATCGCTCGCGCCGCTTCCACGGGAAAGCCGTCGAGGCCAGAAGCGATGCGCAGCAGCGAGAGCGCACCTCGCGGGACGGGCTGTTCGAGCGCCCCATCCACCAGGCCGCGCGGATCGGGAAACCTGCGCACCGGATCGAGTGAATCCGACGGCATCCCCGAGAGTTGCGCGAGGTACCGCGCGGCGGCGAGCAGCAGGGTGCGCCCGCTCAATCGTTCACCGCGCCGGAACCGCCCGGTGCCGACCAGCAGCGCGGTGAGAAACTGTCCCCACAGCCAGGTACGGTCCGGCGGCCGCTGCTCGCGCGCCGTACGCTCCCGCAGCGCGCGCATCC
>VBLM01000636.1 GCA_005879095.1 Deltaproteobacteria bacterium | reverse complement strand
CCGAAGACGTACAGCGCGCTCTCGCTCGATCCCAAAGGCGTGCCCACCGCGGAGGAGATCGAGGGCAACGACTACATGAAGGACCCGATCCACGAGTCGTTCGCGATCAGGGACGCGGTCGCTTCCTGGAAGAACAAGGCCGAAGAGGGCTCGCGCAAGCTCGAGAAGCCCGCCTTCTATGTTTCGATCTTCGGCTCGCCCCTCGAGGGTGCGCTGCTCGCGAACGCGGCGCTGCAGCGCGGCGGGACCCTGCCGCTCCTGCCGGAGGGCGAGGTACGCGCCGAACGGGTGACGAAGCTGCCGCAGGCGACACTGGTTTCGCTGACCGGGATCGACCTCTCACCCGACTATCTCTGGCTCGACGTGGACGGACGGCTCTTCGCCAGCTGGAGCGGCTGGTTCGGCCTCATCCGCGCCGGCGAGGAATCCGCCTTTCCGGCGCTGAAGGAAGCGCAGAAGAAGGCCGAAACCGAGCTCGCGCTCGCCCGGGCGCGGCGGATTCCGAAAAAACCGCAGGGCAAGCTCGTCGTCCACGACGTCAGCGTGTTCGATGCGGAGGCGGCGCGGCTGGAGCCGCATCGCGACGTGCTCGTCGAAGGCAACCGCATCGTCTCGGTCGCTCCCGCAGGCGTCCCGCCGGAAAAAGCGCAGGTGATCGACGGCCGCGGTAAGACGCTCATTCCCGGCCTCTGGGACATGCACGCGCACGTCGGCCCGGTCGACGGCATGCTCAACCTCGCCGCCGGGATTACGACGGTGCGCGATCTGGCCAACGACAACGAGGAGCTGGCGGCACGCATCGCGCGTGTCGACAAAGGCGAGGAGATCGGCACCCGGGTGGTGCGCGCCGGGTTCATGGACGGCCCCGGGCCTTACCAGGGACCGACCAAGGTTCTGGTTGCGACTCCGGAGGAGGCGCTGCACTGGGTCGACTGGTACGCCGACCACGGGTTCGTGCAGATCAAGATGTACAGCTCGATCAAGCCCGAGCTGGTGCCGATCGTGGCCGCCGAAGCGCACAAGCGCGGCCTGCGCGTCTCGGGACACATCCCCGCCTTCATGAACGCGGAGCAGGCGGTACAGCAGGGCTACGACGAGATCCAGCACGTCAACATGCTGCTGCTCAACTTCATGCCGGAAGTGAAGGATACGCGGACGCCGGCGCGCTTCATGGAGCCGGCGCGCCGCGCGCGGGATCTGGATCTGGCTTCGCCGAAGGTGCACGAATTCGTGCGGCTGTTGCAAGAAAGGCACACCACGCTCGATCTCACCTTGAGCGTGTTCGAGTCGATGATGCTCGACCGTCCCGGTCAGGTCTCGGTCGGCATGGCGAAAGTGGCGCAGCGGCTGCCGGTGCAGGTGCGGCGCGGCTTGTATGCCGGCAACCTGCCGATCCAGCCGGGCGACGACGAGAAGTTCCGCGCCTCGTGGAAGCGGACCATGGAGCTGGTGCACGCGATGTGGGCGGCGGGCATTCCCATCGAGGCCGGAACCGACGCGTTCGCGGGCTTCAGCCTGCAGCGCGAGCTGGAACTTGACGCCGAAGCCGGCATCCCGGCGGCATCGGTGCTGCGGCTCGCGACGCTGGGCGCGGCGCGGATCATGGGCATGGACAAGGACCTGGGCCTGGTGCGCCCGGGAAAGCTCGCCGACCTGGTGCTCATCGACGGCGATCCCACGAAGGAGATCTCGGACGTCCGCAAGGTGGCGCTCACCATCAAGGACGGCGTCATCTACGATCCGGTGGAGCTGGACCGCGAGATGGGCATCGCGCCGCGCTGAACATTGGATATCATGCGCGCAGCGCGGATGACGCTCACCGAACCCACCAAGCTCAGCGAAAGGTTCCTCGCCGCCCAGCGCGAGCCGTTCAAGGCCGTCGCCGAGCACACCTTTTTCACCCATTTCGCGAAAGAGGGGACGCCCGCGCAGATCCGGAAAGCGCTGCTCGGTTTTTATCCCTTGATCGACTCGTTCCCGCGTTGGATGGCGACGGTGCTCGAGCGGATCGATCCGCGCGAGCGGCCGCGGGCGGGCGAAGCGCGCGACTGGTACCGGCGGAACATCACCATCGAAAAGCGGCACCGGCGGTGGTGGATCGATTGCGGCGTGCCGGTGGGACTGACGAAGCGCGACTACGCGGGCCACCGGCCGACGGCGGCGATGGAGGCGCAACAGCATTACCTGTATCGCGTCGTGCACGAGGGAACCGTGGCCGAAGCAGCGGCGGCATTGAACTATGCGGTCGAAGGCGCGACCGGCGAGTGGACGCGCCGGATGCGCGACGCGGCCCGGACGCGGTACGGCACTCTCAAGCTCGATTTCGACGACCGCGCGTTGCGCTGGGTCGACGTGCACGCCTCGTACGACGACACCCACCCGGCCGAGGCGCTGGAAGTGGTGAAGATCTTCGCCACCGACGAGGCCTCGATGGCGCGCGCGGCGGACGCGGCGGTGCGCAGCCTCGAGTACTACGAGATGGCCCTCGACGACGCGCTCCGAGCATGAACCGCACGTTCGCCGGCAGCCTGGCCGCCATCTTCGCTCTGCTCGGGCTGGCTGCGCTGCGCTATCGCCCGCCGCCGCCGGGACCTCCAGCGCTGCGAGCCCGCGCCGCCTGGCAGCGCGCGCTGGGCGAGGAGACGCCGCATCCCGTCGGCAGCGCGCACGACGCGGAGATCCGCGATCGGCTGATCGCCCAGCTGCGCGAGCTCGGATACCGGCCGGAAGTGATCGAGGGCAGCTCCTGCGGCAGCAGCCGCGCGTGCGGGCGGACGCGATCGATCGTGGCGCGCCGCGAGGGACGCGAGGCCGGCCCGGCGATCTGGTTCAACTGTCATTACGATTCGGTCTGGGCCGGCCCCGCGGTGAGCGACGACGGCGCCGGAGTCAGCGCGGGTCTCGAAATCGCACACGCGCTGGCGCAGGAGCCGCCTCACCGGCGCGCGATCGCCCTGCTCTTCAACGAGGGCGAGGAGCCGGGCCTGCTCGGCGCCGAGCTGCTCGTGCGCCACAAGGAGTTCCTCGACGACGTCGCAGCGATCGTGAACCTCGAAGCGCGAGGCACCGGCGGCCCGAGCCTGATGTTCGAGACCAGCGCGGGCAACGCGGACTTGATCGATCTCTACGCGAAAGCCATCGGACGGCCGATGTCGAATTCGCTCTATTACGCCATCTACAAGCAGCTTCCGAACGACACCGATCTCACCGTCTTCAAGCGCGCGGGGCTCGCCGGGTACGGCTTCGCTTTCATCGGCGGGACCGCGCGGTACCACACGCCGCTCGACGACCTCGCCCATGGCGACCTCGGCAGCGTGCAGCACCAGACGGAAAAAGCGCTCGCGCTGGTGCGCGCGCTGGCGGACACTGGGGACACGATGATGGCGCCGCGGGCGCCCATCATGTCCCCGACTCGTGACGCATTCTTCTTCGATGTCTTCGCGCTCTTCGTCGTGCGCGGCTCGCTGCTCCTGACTCGCCTTCTCGCCGTGCTGGCGGCGGTCGCCGTCTTCCTCGCGCTGCGGGGGATGCGGCCGAAACTGCTGCACGCGCTCTCGTTCGTCCTCAGCGTTGTCCTGTCGGCGGCAATTGCGGCCGGCCTGCTCGCGCTTCTGCATCCGCCGTACCCATGGCTCGCGCAGTCGACCCCCAGCGCGAAACTCGAAGACCGGTGGGCGGGCGCGTGGGCGATCCTCGCTCTCGTCGGGCTCGTCCTCGCCGCGATTGCGCCCGAGGTCTCGTACGTCGTCGTCCTGCCCGCGCTGGTCGCCGGAATCTTCGGGATCGCCGCCGCCCATCGCCGGACCTGGTGGGCAGCCGCAGTGGCCGCGCCGGCGATCGCCGCCGCGATCCTGCTCTTGCCGATCGCCTGGCTGCTCTACGACGCGATGGGGACCGTCCTCCTCCCGGTCTCCGCCGCCGTCTTCGCCATCCTGTTTGCGCTCGTGTTTCCCGCCGCGGAAAAGATCTTCGCGCGTGCCGTCACGATTCCCGCGAGCGTGGTGTCGTTGCTGATCGCCATTGCGGCCGCGTTCGCGCCGCCGTTTTCGCCCGACAATCCGAAGCACGAAAACCTCGTGCTGCTCGCCGATGAAGGGAAGGCGCAGTGGATCGTCGAAGGCCCGTCTTCGCTCGAGCCTTCGTTCCGTGCCGCGGCGCAATTCAGCGAGAAGCCCGGGGCGCCTTTGAGCTGGCTGCCCCGTTACAAGGCTTTCGTCGCGCCCGCGCCCTCGCCGGGATTGGATGCGCCCCGCCTCGACGGCGTCCGCGTCGAGGGCAAGCTCCTGCGCGCGACGCTCGTCTCGCCGCGCGGCGCGCCGAGGGCGGGCGTGGTCGCGCCGGAGAGCCGCGTGCGCGCCATCCGCTTCGACGGCCAGGCGCCCGCGGAGCTCACCAGCAAGAACCGGATCGCGATGTCGCCGCTGGCGATGCCCGGAATGATCAACCTGCGCTGGGAGACGATGACGGCCGAGGGTGTCCCGGTCGAGATGGACCTCGAGGGCGATGGACCGTTCGAGATCGTCGTCTGGGACCAGTCGCCGGGCGTTCCGGCAGAGGGCAAGGCGCTGCTCGCTGCGCGTCCGCCCGAGGCCTGCCCGGTCCAGGACGGCGATCGGACGCTGGTTGTCCGCAACGTCCGCGTCGGACGGTAATGTCTGCCCCGCGTGTTAATACCGGCGCATGAACGCGGAAGCCGCAATTCCGCTCGCGCTGGCGGTGAGCCCGTCCGGCGAGCTGCACCTCGACGCCCATCCGGCGGAGATCGTCCCCGGAGCGGTCGCGCGCGGCTTTCTTGCCGATTTCGAGCTCGGACCCGCCTATGCGCTCCTCCAGCTGGCAGCCCGGCATCCGGGCGAGCCCTTGCCTCCTGCCCTGGGCTTCTTTCGCGACGCCGCCGCGCTCTACGTCAGCACCGTCTGCCGCCAGAAGTCGCCCGCGCCGCCTGCGGACGAGCTGGAACGCCGGGCCGCGGCGGCGCCGCCGATCGCGGGCGGCGAATATCTGACGGCAGCGGTCCTCGAAGAGTTCTGGCGGAACCTCGATGGGGCCCTGGAGGCCGA
>VBLM01000635.1 GCA_005879095.1 Deltaproteobacteria bacterium | reverse complement strand
GAAGCGATCATCCAGGTCTCGCAGGACGGCTTGCAGGCGGCGGTGGCGCGCGCGCTGGCCACGCTGCCGCTGCGCGATCTGACGGTCGAGGATCCTCCTCTGGAAGAAGTCATGCGCGACCTGTTCGCGCAGGGGCGCGCGGCGTGAGCGTGCGGGCGGCGTTGCGGGCGTACCCGCAGTTCCTGCGCACCGGCTTCGCGTCGGCGGTGGCGTACCGCGCGGAGTTCCTGATCTGGATGTTCTCCACCAACATGCCGCTGGTGATGCTCGCCATCTGGGCGGCGGCCGCGCGCTCGGGCCCGGTGGGGGGCTATTCTCAGACAGGTTTTGCCGCGTACTACCTCTGCGCGCTGCTGGTGCGGCTGATGACTGGCGCGTGGATCGTCTGGGAATTGACGATGGAGATCCGCCAGGGCGTCTTCTCGATGCGGCTGCTGCGGCCCATCCATCCGCTCTGGCAATGGTCGGCGGAGAACCTCGCGGCGATTCCGATGCGCGGCGTGGTCGCGCTGCCGGTCGTGGTCATCCTGCTCTGGCTCGCGCGCAGCGAGCTCTCGCACAATTGGTTCGACTGGCTGCTGGTCTGTCCGGCGCTGCTCGGCGCCTGGCTTTTGTATTTTCTGGTGCAGGCGATCATCGGGACGCTCGCGCTGCGGTTCGAGAGCGCGTCGTCGCTGTTCGAAGCCTGGCTCGGGTTCATGAATATTCTCTCCGGCTACCTGGTGCCGATCGATCTCTTTCCCCGCGCCGTGCGGGTGCTCGCTGCGGCGCTGCCGTTCCGCTTTCAGCTCTCGTATCCGGTAGAGCTGATGCTCGGGCGCTGGACGCATTTTGAAGCACTCGAATTGCTCGCGGCGCAGTGGGCGTACGTGCTGGTCTTTTTCGTCGTGACGAGGGTCGCGTGGCGCTCGGGGATGCGCCATTACGCGGCGTACGGCGGATGAAGACCCTGCGCGTGGTTTCCGCGATGATGCGCGCGTCGGTGGCGCTCGGGGATGCGCCATTACGCGGCGTACGGCGGATGAAGACCCTGCGCGTGGTTTCCGCGATGATGCGCGCGTCGGTGGCGCTTGCGCTGCAGTATCGGCTCGAGTTCGTCGTCGAGGGCGCGCTCGCCGTGCTCTGGATGGCGGTCGCGCTGATTCCGCTGATGGTCGTGTTCGGAAACCGCGGGTCGGTCGCGGGATGGACGTACCCGGAGATGCTCGTCGTGCTCGGATGGTTCGTCGCTTTGAAGGGTGTCCTCGAAGGTACTTTGAGTCCGTCGCTGATGGCGGTCGTCGAGCACGTCCGCAAGGGCACGCTCGATTTCGTGTTGCTCAAGCCGGCCGATGCACAGCTGCTTGTTTCGCTGTCGAAGATCGAGCCGTGGCGCGTGGTCGATCTGGCCGGCGCGCTGGCGATCTTCCTCTATGCGTTCCGTCACATCGGGCACGCGCCGACGATGGCGCAACTGCTGCTGGCCGCGGCCCTCCTCGTTGCGGCAGTGCTGGTGCTGTATTCGATCGCCATCCTGGTCGTCTCGATCGCATTCGTCGCCGTACGCGTCGACAATCTCCTGTATCTGTTCCAGTCGGTGTTCGACGTCGCGCGCTGGCCGAGCAGCGTCTTCCGCGGCCTCCTGGCAGTGGTCTTCACGTACGTACTGCCGCTCGCCCTGATGACGACTTATCCAGCCCTGGCGCTCCTCGGCAAACTGAACGCGCGCACGGCCATCGCCGCCCTGCTCGGCTCGATCCTGTTCGCGTCGGTGGCCCGCCTGATCTGGCTCTCGTCGATCCGCCGCTACACTTCCGCGAGCTCGTGAACGATCACCAGCGGTGATACGCGGGGTGGCCTTCTTTGACGGCGATGAAGGTGCCGGTGCAGGTCGCGGTGATCTTGTCGTTGGCTTCGATGGTGGATTCGATGACGCAGCGATCCTGTTTCTGCTCGAGGACCTTGCCGCGGATTTTCAGGACGGTGTCGAGAGGCGTCGGGCGCTTCAGGAAAACGTGAAAATCGGCGGTGACGGTGACGGGCGGTTTGTCGGCGCCGGAGGCGCGCATCAGTGCCCAGCACGCCGTCCAGTTCGAGTGGCAGTCGAGCAGCGCGCCGATGATGCCGCCGTTGAGCACGCCGGGGAAGGCTTCGTGGTGCGGCTCGGGGCGGAACTCGGCGATGCAGCCGTCGCCCTCGGGGAAGCTCTTGATGCGCAGGCCCTTCTCGTTGGATGGCCCGCAGCCGAAGCAGCGCGTGTGCGGCGCGTATGTATCCTGGAGGCTCTTCATGCGGCCCTTTATAGTCGCGGCGCGTGAAAGAATCCCTTCCCATCGACGCGGTCGTGCCCGAGCTGCTCGATCGGCTCCAAAAGCACGCGGCGGTCGTGCTCGAAGCCCCGCCCGGCGCGGGCAAGACGACGCGCGTGCCGCCGGCGCTGCTCGACGAAATCGAAGGCGAGATCGTCGTGCTCGAACCGCGCCGGCTCGCGACGCGCGCGGCGGCGCGCAGAGTTGCGTCCGAAATCGGCGAGCGCGTCGGCGAGACGGTCGGCTATCAGGTGCGCTTCGAAGATGTCCGCGGCCGACGGCTGCAATACGTGACCGAAGGAATCCTCGCACGGCGGCTGCTCGGCGATCCGGACCTGCGCGGCGTCGGAGCGGTCGTGCTCGACGAATTTCACGAGCGCCACCTGCCCGGCGATCTCGCGCTCGCGCTGGTCCAGCGGCTGCTGCCACGCGTGAAGTTGATCGTCATGTCGGCAACGCTCGACAGCGGGCCGCTCGCGAAGCATCTCGGCGTGCCGGTCGTGCGCAGCGAGGGCCGGCGGTTTCCGGTCGAGATCGAGTACTCCGAAAAGCCGGGCCGGCTCGCCAATCAGGTCGCTGCCGCCGTGCGCAAGCTGACCGTGCCGGGAACGGCCGGCGACGTGCTCGTCTTCCTGCCCGGCGCTGCCGAGATCCGGCAGTGTACGGAATCCTGCGAGGAGATCGCACGCCACCGCGATCTGCTGCTCGTGCCGCTGCACGGTGACCTGCCCGGCGACGAACAGGACCGCGCGCTCTCGCCGGCCGATAGACGAAAAATCATCTTGAGCACCAACGTTGCCGAGACGAGCGTCACGGTTCCCGGCGTGACAGCCGTGATCGACTCCGGCCTCGCGCGCATCGCGACGCACTCGCCGTGGTCGGGGCTGCCGAATCTCTCGGTTGCGAAAATCAGCCGCGCCTCCGCCGAACAGCGTGCCGGCCGCGCCGGCCGCACGCAGCCGGGACGTGCGCTGCGGCTTTACAGCCGGCACGATTTCGAAGCGCGGCCCGATCATCACCCGCCCGAGATCGAACGGCTCGATCTCGCCGGCATGCTGCTCGACTTGCGCGCCGCGGGACTCGATCCCTGGAAGCTGCCGTGGCTCGATCCGCCGCCGTCCGGCGCGCTGCACTCCGCCGGCGAGCTCTTGCGCCGCCTCGGGATCGTCGGACCAGAGATGGAAAAGCTGTGTGCGCGCTTTCCCGTCCATCCCCGGCTTTCGCGTCTGATCGTCGAAGCCGCGCGGCGCGGATATCGCGAGGCGGGATGTACGATCGCCGCATCCCTCAACGAGCGCACGACGTCCAGCGTGTTCGACGCGCTCGAGCTGCTCGATCAGCGCGCGGACGTCCGCGCTACCAGGCAGCTCCTGCGATTCGCACCGCCGGATGGAGAACGCACGGAAACGCGCGACCAGGCGCTGCGACTCGCGCTGCTCACGGCGTTCCCGGATCGGGTGGCGAAACGCCGCGGCGACGAGGTGCTGCTCGCCTCCGGCGGCGCGGCGCAGGTGCCTTCTCAAGCGCCGCCGCTGCTCGTCGCCATCGACGCCGAGGAGCGCGGCCGGGGACGTATCGTGGTGCGGCTGGCGAGCGCCATCGAGCCGGAATGGCTGCTCGACAGTCCGGAGCTGCACGAAGAGACGGAACTGATCTGGGAGCAATCGCGGCACCGCGTCGAAGCGATCACGCGCTTGCGCTACGAACAGCTCACGCTCGAGGAGACGCGCCGTCTACCGGGGCCGGAAGAAGCGATCGAGGCCGCGCGCATCCTGCTCGAGCACGCCGAACCGCCGGATACCGCCGAGCTCAAGGCGCGGAGCGCGCTGGTTGCGAAATACTGTCCTGAAGCGGGAATCGAGCCGCTCACCGACGACGCGATCGCGAGAGCGATGCGTGAAGCGGCAAAGGGTCTCACCTCATTGAAGGAACTGCGTGAGGCGCACGTGCCGCTGGTACGTGACCGCGCTGCGCTCGACAGGCTGGCGCCGGAATTCGTCGCGCTGCCGAGCGGCCGCAAGCTGAAGGTCGAATACGCCGAAGGCCAACCGCCTGCGGTGCGATCGCGGCTGCAGGACTTTTTAGGCCTCGCGAAAGGACCGGCCATCTGCAACGGCCGGCTGCCGCTCACGCTGCATCTGCTCGCGCCCAACGGCCGCGCGCAGCAAGTGACGCAGGACCTCGCCGGGTTCTGGGAGCGCCACTATCCCGCGGTGCGGCGCGAGCTGATGCGCAAGTATCCGCGCCATCCGTGGCCGGAGAACGGCGCGACAGCCACGACGCCGTCAGTGAATCGCCGGCCGCACCGGTAGCTCGCGGATCAGCCGCGCCTCGACGCGCAGCAACTCGTGCAAGCGCCCGGAGAAATCATCGGAAGCTTTTCGCGCCAGCCGTAGAAACAGCTCGCCATGTCCTTCTTCCGACTCGGCGAGCCGCGCGTAGAATGTACGTAGTTCCG
>VBLM01000107.1:1286-7002 GCA_005879095.1 Deltaproteobacteria bacterium | reverse complement strand
TTCCGGCTGTTGGTGAGCGAGAAACTGATTCAGGCGGCACGGCAGCAGGCCGAAAAAGGCCTCGCCGGGAAGATGGAGGGCCACGCCGAAATGGACATGGCCGTCACCGAGGGTCCGCTCTTGCGCCGCCTCCTCTCCGGGAAGGGCCGAACCGCAATCAGCCACTATTTCGTAATGGACTGGGTCTCGATCTGGAAAGACATCGCGCTTGGTCTTTTGCTCGCCGGGGTGATGGCGGCGTTCGTGCCGACAGACGCCTGGAGCTCCCTCTTCCTGCAGACCCATCCGTCGCTCGCGAAGCTGTGGGGACCGCTGATCGGCCCCGTCGTCGCCGTCTTGTCGTTCGTCTGCTCGGTCGGGAACGTCCCGCTCGCTGCCGTTCTCTGGAACGGCGGCATCAGCTTCGGCGGCGTGGTCAGCTTCCTCTTCGCCGATCTGATCGTGCTGCCGATCCTGAACATCTATCGCCGGTACTACGGTTGGAAGATGATGGCCGCGATCACCGGCATCTTCTACGCCTCGATGGTGCTCGCCGCGCTCGCGGTCGAGCTCGGTTTCCAGGCGCTTGGCATCGTTCCGCAGCATCGACGCGCGCAGGTCGTCGAAGCCGCGTTCACCTGGAACTACACCACGTTCCTGAACATTGCCTTCCTGCTTCTCGCCGCGTCGCTGGTCGTCCGTTTCCTGAAGACCGGGGGGCCGAACATGCTCCGCGAAATGGCTTGATTCAGAACTGATGTGTGAGGCGCGCGTACAGGAAACGGCCGACGTAGTCGTACGTGGACGGGTCGGAGTTCGCCGCGAAGGCGGTGGCGAGGAACGGCGGGTCAGTGTTGAACGCATTGTTCACGCCGAAGACGGCCGAGGTGGTCCCGACAACCCAGTCGCGCAGCGTGTACGAGACGAACAGGTCCACCGGCGTGTAGGCGGAAACGCGCCGCTGCTGGGTGTCGTCCTCGCTGCAGAGGAAATCGCCGCCGGCGAAGCACTCCTTGTACGCGCCGATGTAGCGCATCGAGACGCCGGCGCCGATCGGGCCCATGACCCAGAAGAGGCCCGCGTTGCCCTTGGACCTCGGCAGCACGCCGAGATCGAAGTTGCCGGTGCCGTCGGTGACGATGCCGGTGATGTCCGTGCGGCGGAAGTCGTGAAGATAAGTTCCGTCGAGGATCAGGCTGACGCGGCCGAAATCGGGGATCGGGTAGGCGTAGCGGATGGCGAAGTCCACGCCGGCGGTGTGGAAGGTGCCGAGGTTGGAACGTGGGTCGTCGATCTGGATGATCAGGCCGTTGGCGTCGCGGATGACGTTCGAGCACAACGACGGAAGCACGCCGGTGACGTAGCAGTTGCTGAGGATGAAGGCGGCGGAGTACGTGCTGATCGCCTTGCTCACGTTGAGGTTGTAGTAGTCGACTGTGATCGACAGATTGCGCACCATGCGCGGCTGGACGACGACGCCGGCCGTGAAGGTGGTCGCCGATTCGGGCCCGAGGCTCGGACTGGCGGCGATCTTTTCCAGCAGCTGAACCGACGGGTCGCCCGAGGCCCCGCCGGGGACGCCGTTGGCCGCGCAGCGCGCCTTGACGCCCGGATCCTTCGGCGCGCGGCACGGGTCGGTCACCAGCGGGTAACTGTCGGCCGTTCCGCCGAACAGCTCGGCCACGTTCGGAGCGCGGAACGCCGTGCCCCAGGTGGCGCGGACGGTCAGGTCGCGGAGCGGGCTGTAGCGGATGCCCAGCTTGTAGGTGCTGTTGCTGCCGAAGGTCGAGTAGTCCACGTACCGGGCCGCGGCCTGCAGCTCGAGGTCCTCGAGGAACTGCATTCCGCCCAGCAGCGGGACCACCAGCTCGCCGTAGACCTCCTTCACGTTGTACCCGCCGTACGTCGAGAGCGCGTTGTTGCCCGAGCTCTCTCCGCTGTTGATCGGGTTGTTCTGGAAGCTCGCCGATTCGCGCCGGTAATCCGCGCCGAGGGCGAGGCCGGCCGGACGCTCGGAGGCGAGCTTGAACAGATCGCCGCTCAGGTTCGCCGACCAGATGTCCTGCTGGTTGGTCGCGAAGTCGGTGCCGTCGTATGAGACGTAGGCCTTCGCCGCGGCCTGTCCGGCGTAGCTGCCGTGCAGCACGTCGAACGGCACGCAGCCGCTGATGATGTTGCTGGCGGCGAAGTCCGCCGCGGTGCCGGTCCTGGTCTTGAGGCACGCCGGCTGACCGTTGGCGGGGTTGATCGCGCTCGGTCCCACCGCGTTGGCGATGTTCGGCATGCGCAGCTGGCCGGTGATCAGCTGGTTTCCGGCGGTGCGGCCGTGGTTGTAGTCGACGTCCCACGCCCAGCCGGCGAGCGGACCCGCCCAGTCGCCGAGCGAGCCGTCGAGGCCGGCCACGACGCGGAAGGTGTCGAGGTCCTGCCTGAAGAACCGCTCGCCGAACTCGACGGTGCGGATGCGCCACGAGGTGATGTTGACGCCGAACGGGTTGTACACGCTGTCCTTGCTCACCGTCACCGGCTGGGTCGGGATGGTGTTGTTGACCAGCGGCATCGGCGCCAGCGTCTGCGACGAGCTGCGGTTCACGTAGGACGCCTCGAAGAACGCCCGGGCGACGCTGCCGAGGGTGACGTCGCCGGTCGAGAAGAGCTGGATGCGCCGGGCGGGCGTGATCAGGTAGTTGGTCGGGTTGGTGTTGTACAGGTCGCCTGGGTACGCGATGTAGCCCGCCGCCGGCCCGGGGCCGGGCGCTTCACGCGAAGCGTCGGCCATGAAGCCTCCGCCCTTGTTCTTCGTCGCGCCGCAGATTGCGGCCAGCGCCGGGTGAGAGCCCACCGCTGGGTTCGGCGTGAAGGCGCCGCTGGTCGCGTCGGTCGAGCCGCAGGCGGAAGCCGGGATCGCGAAGCGGCCGTTGGGGAAGGTGGTCGAATTGCCGGTTCCCGACTGCGCCTTCGGAACGCAGGCCTCGGTGTTCGGGTCGGCGAAGCAACCGGTGCCCGAGTCGGCCGGCTGGCTTGCGTCCGCGGCGTCGAAGTCCCAGTTGTAGGTCGTCTTCGACCACTCGCGATCGCCGGCGAAGACCGGCCGCTGCTCCTGGTAGCCGATCGAGAAGAGGATGCTGCTGCGCTCGCCCGCGGTCCCGGTCACGGCGTGCACGTCGTACGTCTGGCCGTCGCCGTGCTGCGAGACGCCGCCGTAGCCGGAGATCTCGGTGCCGTTGAACCGCTTGCGCAGGATGACGTTGACCACGCCGCCGATCGCGTCCGAGCCGTAGATCGCCGAGGCGCCGTCCTTGAGCACCTCGATGCGCTCGATGGCGGCGGCCGGGATGGTGCCCAGGTCGGCGGCGGCCCCGGGCACGGTCCCGCCCGGAACCATGCGGCGCCCGTTGACCAGGACCAGCGTGCGCTGCGGGCCGAGGCTCCGCAACGAGACGAAGATCGAGCCGTCGTTGCCGTTGTTCACCTGCGCGTTCGCGCCGGAGTTGCCCTGCTCGGGCAGCGCCTGGAGGAACTCGCCGATCGAGACGCGGCCGGCGGCCGTGATCTGGTCGCGGCTCAGCACTGTGACCGGGGCCGGCGGAGCGGCCTGCGTCTGCGTTTGATCGGGAGCGGGCTGAGTCTGGGCAACCGCGGCAGTGGCGATGCAAAGGAACAGAAGCGTCGAGCGCATGGTCGGCTCCTCGGGGCTGGAGACGGCCGCGAGCATGATCACTCCGCCGCATCGGCGTCTTGAACGGGGCGAACCAGGCTTGAACGCGCGAAACGTTGCCATGCGGCAGCGATCAGCCGTAGGAGGTAGGTGCGTGCAGCCGCCACGACCACCCCGCCTCGTCTACTGCCTCGCGGCGTGGACCGCGATCGCGCTCTTTTTCATCGTGCGGAACTCGCTGTACCGCGCCGCGGACCACCAGAGCCTCTTCGTGCTCTCGACCGCGACGGCGAACCTCATGAGTTGCTGGTTGTGGGCCTTCCTCACTCCGCCGAGCTGGATCTTGTCGAACCGCTTCCGCTTCGAGCGGCCCCGCGACGCCGCCGTCCACGCCGCCGCTGTGTTCGCGACCATGTGGATCGACGCGATCTTCGAGTTCTGGATCTCGCGGCCGCTGACCGGCCGTTCGCCGATGCCGCTCTGGCGCATCGCGCTCGACTACTCGTGGGTCGACGCCCTCTTCTATTTCTTCATCGTCTTCCTCGAGCGCGTCCAGCGCTTCCGGGCGCAGTCGGCGGAGCAGTCGGCGCGCGCCGCCCGGCTGGAGTCCGATCTTCGCCAGGCGCGGCTGCGCGCGCTCGAGGCGCAGCTCCGGCCGCACTTCCTCTTCAATGCGCTCAACACCATCTCCTCGCTGGTGCGCGGCGGCGAGGACGACGCCGCGGTGCGCGCGGTGGCCGCGCTCGGCGACGTGCTGCGCGGCTCCTTGCGGCAGACCGCTCCGGAGGTGGCGCTGCGCGATGAGCTGACGCTGGCGCGGCGCTATCTCGATCTGGAACGGGCGCGCTTCGGCGACGCGGTCTCGTTCACCTTCGACGCCGACGCGTCCGCGTATGGCGCGCTGGTGCCATCCCTGGTGCTGCAGCCGCTGGTGGAAAACGCGCTCAAGCACGGCCGCGGCCTCGACGGGCGGGCGCGCATCGAGATTCGCGCCCGCAGCTCCGGCGAACGCCTGCGCCTCGAGGTGCAGGACGGCGGCAAGGGCCCGGCGCCCGGGGCGCCCGAAGGGATCGGCCTCTCCAATACGCGCGCGCGGCTCGAGCAGCTCTACGGCGAGGGCGGCCGTCTGGATCTCAAAGCGGCTCCCGGCGGAGGCGCGCTGGCGGTGGTGGAGGTTCCGCTGCGCGAGGCCCCTCATGGCTGAAACGGTGCGCGCCGCCGTAGTCGAGGACGAGCCGCCGGCCCGTCTCGGCCTGCGCGCCCTGCTCGCGCGCGAGCCGTCGATCGTCCTGGTGCACGAGTGCGCGGATCTGCCGCACGCGCTGCGAGCGCTGCGCCGCGAGCCGGTCGACCTGCTCTTTCTCGACGTGCAGCTGGCGGGGCAGAACGGCTTCGATCTGCTGTCCGCGCTGGGGCCCGCCCGGCCGCCGGCGGTGGTCTTCGTCACCGCCTACGATCACCACGCGGTGCGCGCCTTCGACGTCGAGGCCGTCGATTACCTGCTCAAGCCCTTCGACGACCAGCGCTTCGCGCAGGCCTTGGGGCGCGCGATGGAGCGGCTGCGGCTGCATGGCGCGCAGAAGCTGGCTCGGCAGCTCGCCGATTCACTCGCGCCCGGTGCTCCGCCCGCGCCGGAAGGCCGCACGGTCACGCTCCGCGACGGCGCGCGGACCACTTTCTTGCGCGAAGACGAGATCGACTGGATCGAGGCGCAGGACTACTACGTCGAGATCCACGCCGGCGGGAACGCGCACCTGCATCGCGAGACGCTGCGCGAGCTGGAGGCGCGGCTCGACCCGAAGCGATTCGTCCGCATCCACCGCTCGGCGATCGTGCAGGTCGATCGGATCCGGCGGTTGCAGTCGCTGCCCTCCGGCGACGCGACGGTCCTGCTCAAGGACGGAACGGTGCTCCGCGTCGCGCGCAGCCGGCGGGAAGCGATCCGCGCCCTGCTGCATCTCGCCTGAGCGAAACCGCCGTTCGCTGCACGGATCCCTCGGCAGGCTGCAAACTGCGGGGGCTCGCCCGGCTGGCAGTTATCGCCGAAGCCATGGGCGCGGCCCTACAACAATATGCTCC
>VBLM01000107.1:0-1254 GCA_005879095.1 Deltaproteobacteria bacterium | reverse complement strand
CGGCTGCCGCGACACGCGCACGAATTCGCCACCATCACCGTGACGCTGGAAGGGTCGTTCGAGACGGCGCTCGACTCGCGCCTGTGCCACAACCCGTTGCACGGCGTCCTCGCCAAACCCGCCGGCGAGATGCACGCGAATTCGTTCGGGAGCGCCGGCGCGCGGCTCTTGATGCTCTCGATCGACGAGGGCGACGAAGAGTTCGCCGGCTGCCGGCGCGCGTTCCGCTCGTTCCCGCACGCGATCGACGTCCGCGCCGGAGGGCTGGCGGCAGCGCTGGCCGCGGAGTTGGCCGCCCCCGACGATCTCACGCCGCTGTCCCTGGCCGGCCTCTCGCGCGAGCTGGTGGCAAAGGCAGCCCGCCTGCCGCCGCCGGGCAACGAGCTGCGGCAGCCGCTCTGGCTGCGGCGCGGGCTGGAGTTCGTCGAAGCGAATCTGACCTCGGCCGTCGGACTGTGGCGGGTGGCGCAGGTCTGCGGCGTGCATCCGGTCTATTTCGCGCGGGCTTTTCGCGCGCACACCGGGCAGTCGCTCGGCGGGCACGTCCGCAAGCTGCGGCTGCAACGGGCGGCGGCGATGCTCGGCGGCTCGGAACAACCGAACGCGAGCATCGCTTTGTCGCTCGGGTTCGCCGACCAGAGCCATCTCACGCGAATG
This sequence comes from Deltaproteobacteria bacterium, assembly GCA_005879095.1. GTDB lineage: Bacteria > Myxococcota > Myxococcia > Myxococcales > 40CM-4-68-19 > 40CM-4-68-19. The sequence continues at coordinate 597 of VBLM01000107.1, read as the reverse complement.
TTCCGCACGGCGACGGGGTTCACGCCCGCGGGCTATCGGCGTCTGTGCCGAGGACCCTGACCGAATCCCCGACGCGGATCTCGCCGTCCTCGAGCACGTCGGCCCGAAGCCCGCCGCGGTGCAGAAGCGGCTGCAGCAGCGATTTTTCCAGGAGGCCCTCGAGATACGCGCAAGGCTCGCAGAGCCGCATCCCTTCACAGAGTCGATTCCGCGGGTGGTCACGTTCCGCCGTGCTTCACCCGGCTGCAACCCGACGTCCAGCGATTCCAACACCTCGGCCTCGATGAGCGTCAGGGCACGTCCGGTACCGGGCGTTGCAGAAAAGTGGCCCCGCCCGGCCGCATAGCGGTCGCCTTCGAGCCCGATTCCTGCAATCAGCCGGATCCGGCTGACCGCCCGCATCGGTCGGCCCTCGCCTTCAGTGAGATGAATGGCCTCGACACGGCCGGCAGGCGGCGTCATTCGCCCTCAATATCACGGGTGAACGGCTTCACTGGCCGGGCCACTTTTCTTGTGGTGAAATCCAGGGCGTGCCGCGGCCCACCAAGGTCGATCCACGCCAACTTCTCTCGGGAGTTCCGCTCTTTTCGCAACTTC
>VBLM01000634.1:2590-2881 GCA_005879095.1 Deltaproteobacteria bacterium | reverse complement strand
GCGCCTTCCCATCGGCGCGCGGCTGGGCCCGTACGAGGTGGTCTCGTTTCTCGCAGCCGGCGGCATGGGAGAGGTCTACAAGGCGCGCGACACGCGCCTCGACCGCCTCGTGGCCATCAAGGTACTGCCGCCCGATTTCGCCGCGGATCCGCAGCGAGCTGGACGCTTCGAGCGCGAGGCACGCATCATCTCGCGGCTCAATCATCCTCACATCTGCTCCCTGTACGACGTGGGGTACCACGATGGATCGAGCTTCCTGGTCATGGAGTACCTGGAAGGGGAGAACCTGGC
>VBLM01000634.1:0-2541 GCA_005879095.1 Deltaproteobacteria bacterium | reverse complement strand
CAAGCCGGCCAACATCTTGCTCACGAAGCAGGGAGCAAAGCTGCTGGATTTCGGCATTGCAAGGCGCCAGCCCGACGAGGCCACCGGCTCGAGCAGGCCACGCACGCTGACCGGCGAGGGGCTCGCAGTCGGGACGCCAGGATACATGGCGCCGGAGCAACTGGAGGGGAAAGACGTCGACGAGAGGACCGATATCTTCGCCTTCGGACTGCTCGTCCACGAGATGGTCACCGGCGAGCGTCCGTTTCCGGGGCGTGAGCCTTTGGCGCCGCCCGCACTCGAGGGCTTCGTTCAGCGCTGTCTTGCCAGGGACCCCGCGGATCGCTGGCCATCATGCGGCGCATTGCTCGCGGCCCTCGCCACGGTGGGCCGGACGCCGTCTCGACGGCGGCTCGCGGTGGTGGCGGTGGTGGGCGGTCTGCTGTTCGCGGCGGCCCTGGCCCTTTGGACGCTCCGCGAGCGGCGGGCGCTTCCGGCCGATACCCCTGGCAAATCGATCGCAGTCCTCCCCTTCCAGAACCTGAGCGCCAGTCCCGAGAGCGCGTATTTCGCCGACGGGATGACCGAGGACATCCTCACCCAGCTCGCGAAGATCCAGGACATGAAAGTCATCGCCCGCACTTCTGTCATGCGCTACAAGGACACCATCAAGTCGGTCCGCGAGATCGCGAGCGAGCTGGGCGTCGGCGCGGTTCTCGAGGGAAGCGTGCGTCGCTCGGGGAATCGCGTCCGCATCACCGGGCAGCTGATCGACGCCTCGACCGAGCAGCACATCTGGGCCGAAATCTACGACCGCGACATGCAGGACGTCTTCGCCGTGCAGAGCGAGGTCGCCCAGCGGATCGCGAGCGCGCTCCACACCAGGCTGACGGCGCCGGAGAAGGAGCGGATCGAGAAGCGCCCCACGACGAGCGTCGAAGCCTACGACCTCTATCTGCAGGGCCGGGAGCTCTACAACCGCTACCGCAAGGACGACAACGAGGAGGCGATCGTGCTGTTTCAGAAGGCGGTCGCTCTCGATCCGCAGTTCGCCTTGGGCTGGGCCGGCCTGGGTGGCGCGTATGGCCAGCGGGCCATACGCTTTGGGTTCCCGGAAAGCTGGGTCGATTCCGGCATCGAGGCCAGCCGGACGGCCCTCCGTAACGATCCGGCCCTGGCCGAAGGTTACCAGGCGCTCGCCACGAACCTCAGCCGGCAGGGACGCCTCCAGGAGGCCTTGGAGGCGGCGCGAAAGGCCGTGGAGCTGAAGCCAAGTTACGCCCCTGCCGTCGCGAGCGTAGCTAGCAATCTCTTCAATCTCGGCCAGCTCGACGAAGCGATTTCCTGGTCACGGCGAAGCGTCGAGCTGGACCCACGGTCGGGCCTGCGGATGTCAATCCTCGGTGCCTTCTATGACGCGCTCGGGGATCCGGCGCGGGCCGAAGCCGCGCTCCGCCGAGCCCTCGAGCTGCAGGCGGAGATCGGACAGAGCAACTGGAGCCTCGTGATGTTCCTTCTGCGCCAGGGGCGCAAGGGCGAAGCCCTGGAGCACGCGCGCAAGGCGCTCGCTTCCGCGCCTGGCGATTCGTACACGCTCCATGCGGCGGCCGTCGCGGAACTCATGGCTGGCGACCCCGCGCGCGCCCGGGAGCTGTTCGAGCGTCAGGTTTCCCGCAACACCCCCGGCTCCAACGCCAAAGTCTATCTCGCGTACCTCTATCGCCGCAGTGGTCGCATCGAGGACGCGGAGAAGCTGCTCGACAAGACCCTGGAGCTGCACCATCGCCTGCTTGCCTCCGGAAACGGGTATCACGCGGTCCCCCTCGAGATCGCTTTCGTTCACGCCGCCCGCGGCGACAAGGATGAAGCCCTGCGTTGGCTGGAGCGGGCGCGGCAGGCAGGATGGCGCGGATGGGAGCAGGCGAACTGGAGCCCGCTCTTCGATCCATTGCGACAGGACGACCGCTTCCGAGACTTGATGCGGCGCATCGACGAGGACGTCGCCGCGATGCGCCGGCGGGCGGGACTCTGAATCGATTGGGTCCCGCACTGCACGGCCAGATCCACTGGAGTCCGTAGCGACGCGCCGGAATCAAGCTCACCGGTTGGCCTCGTAATACTCGACCGCGCCCGGGTGGAATGGGATGGCCGCCGGCCCCCGCAGCGAAGTCTTCTCCCCGAGCAGCCCGCGGTCGCGGGATTCGGCGAGGGCCTGCGCGATCCGGTGCGCGCGGTCCCGGGCACAGCTCTCGACCACGACGAGCAAGTCGGCGCGGACGACCGCCACAGCGCGCAAGGGCACCTTCGAGTCGAACCTGCCGCGTCCCTCGATCGCCTCGAGGGCATCTGCCGCCGGAACCAGCCCGACGTGGAGCTGCCCACTACTGAGCAGCTTCACCACTTCGGCCGGCGTCCTCGCCGCCGCCGCGACCGCCTTGGTTTCCGGCCAGCGCGCCGCGATGGCGGAAGCGATGGCTTCGGCGACGGCGAGCGCGCCGGGCCGCGCCTGGTCCGTCACGACGATCAGGTGCTTCGACCGGTATGCGTACCACTGAAGGTATG
>VBLM01000106.1 GCA_005879095.1 Deltaproteobacteria bacterium | reverse complement strand
CCGCTCTGCGCGGCGACCTGCGCGATGCCCGCGCCCATCTGTCCCGCCCCGACCACCGCCAGCGTTTTAAGGTCCGATGTCATGTCCGCCGCTCGAGTGAATTGACGCGCGTGCCCACGCGCGGCCCTCGCCGATCCGGCGCCTGCGGCGCCTCCACTTGGGGGGAGCTCGCTCCCCCCAAGACCCCCCAACCGACATGTTCAGCGCAGATGAGCACGTGGATTAGACGCGCGGAGATAAGCCACTGAGAACCCGGAGTCAAATGCGGTAACTTCACACTGTGGAGCAACGCGTTTGCCAAGGGATCGTCGACGACGCGGCCGCCATCTGCGGGGCGGTGGTGGCCGAGCTGCGGTTGCGGAAGGACCTGGTCGAGCCGGAGAACGGCTCGCAGGAGCTGGTGCAGGCGGCCGTCGGCGGATCGATCGCGTCGCCCAAAGCGCGCCGCGACGAGGCCGGGCGCCGGCTGCAGGATCTGGTGGGGCGCGGCGTGCTGCCGGATGGTCCGGGCATCGAGCGCAGCGTGCATCTGGCTCGATGCAGCGAAGAAGTCGGAGACGTCCTGCAACTCGGCCGGCTGCCGCCGCCCGAGTTGTGGTGCGCCGACGTGCCGCTGACGGTAGAAAACGAGTCGGCGGGATTGCTCCGGCTGCTGCTCGATCACGAACCGCGCCGATCGCTCGTCCGCGCTCTGCGGGGAGTAGGGCACGAGGCCTCGCTCCAGCTCGCGCAGGAGCGCGGCCGGCTGCGCGCGCTCGCCGATCTGGCGCGGGCGCGGCAGAACCTCGCCACGCTGGCCTCGGCGGCGGCCCGATTGCGGCGCGAATCCGATCGCGGGGAGGTGCTGCGCGCCATCGCCGAGGAGCTGCGCAAGTTCGGGTTCGAAAGCGCGATCCTGCTCGACGAGCCCGAAGGCCTGGTGCTGGCGCACATGTCGCACAAGCGCCCGGTGATCGACGAAGCGATGAAGCTGGTGGGCGTCAAGCGCATCTCCGAGCTGAAACAGCTGGCGGTCGAGGCGTCGCGGCAGCCACTGCTCGGCAGCGTGCTGTCGTCGTCGGAGCCGGTCATCGAGGTGAGGTCGCACTCGTTGTTACGCGCGATCTGGGGCCGGCGCGCGCCGCACGCGGTGCGGGAGAAATTGATCGATCTGCTCGGCCTGGGGACGTCGTTGCTGGCGGCGCCGCTCCGGGGAGCGGGCGACGCCGCGCTCGGCATCCTCGTCGCAGCGCCGCAGCAGCGTGCCGAGCCGGACCTCGGGCTGCTCAGCTCGTTCGCGTTGCAGGCCTCGCTCGCTCTCGAGCGCGCGGCGATGCGCCAGCACGTGCGCGAGCAGGCCGCCGTCATCGAGGGCGCGGTCGAGGAGCGGACGCGCGTGTTGCGCGAGTCGAACGAGCGGCTGCTGGAAGCCGACCGGCGCAAGGACAACTTCCTCGCCAACGTCTCGCACGAGCTGCGCTCGCCGCTGGTGACGATGCTCGGGTACACCGACCTGTTGCTGGCCGAGAAGATGGGCGCGATGAACGACCGGCAGCGGCAGTGCTTGCAGGTCGCGCGCAGCTCGGGAAAACGGCTGCGGGCGTTCATCGAGGAGCTGCTCGACTTCTCGCGGTTCGAGCTGACGCGCGAGTCGATGACGTTCCAGCCGTTCGACCTCGGTGACGCGGTCGCGCAGGCGCTCGCCGATCTGCAGCCGAAGTTCCTCGAGCGCCGGCTCAACGTGCGGCAGAAGGTGGCCCGGGGGACGCCTCCGGTGCTCGGCGATCGCGAGCGGATTCTTCAAGTATTGACGAACCTGCTCACCAACGCGGAGCGGCACTGCCGCGATGGCGGGAAGATCGTCATCTCGGCTCAGCCGCGGCCGGGATTCGTGCTGATCTCGGTTTCCGACAACGGCACCGGCATTCCGGCGGCGCACATGGCGAAAATTTTCGACCGGCTCTACCAGGTCGGCGACGTGAAAGACGCGCGCTCGCGCGAGCAGGGGCTCGGCCTCGGGCTCAACATCGTGAAAAGCATCGTCGAGGCGCACGGCGGAGAGGTCTCGGTCGAGAGCGAGGTCGGGAAAGGTGCCACTTTCTCCTTCACGCTGCCGCTGGCGGACATGAAGAAGCAGCAAGCCGCGGCAAGCTAATCGCGCCAGTGGATCAGCGCAGGCTCGTCAGGCGACAGCGTGATGCTAGTGACGGTGCGGCGCACAGGCCTGCCCGCGTAGACCAGCGTAGTCTCGATGTCCGCGGCGCCCGGTGCTGCGTGCAGCTGAAATTCGACGACGCCGGGCGCGCCGGCGCGGCCGTAGCGAACGTCGTGACGGCCGAGCAGATGTCCGGAGCGGCGCACGACCACGTCGAGCTCGACGATCTCGCCCGGCAGCGCGGCCGTCAGATCGATCTGGAGCGTCAAGTCACGCGGCCGCCGTTGCTGTGACCACAAAAGCAACCCGCCCACGAGCGCGGCCAGCGAGCGCACCTTGGCCTTGATGCCCGGCTCGCCCGAGGGCTTGAGCTGGATGGTCGCGTTCACTTCCAGCGTCACGCCGGTCAAGAGCTTCCAGATCTCCCGCCGCAGCGTTTCGCTCTCGAGGAACCGCCGCATCTCCTGCGTCACGACCCGCGCCACTTCGGTCCGCGTCTTGTCGGCCTGCGAGAGGAGGAACGCGAGCGCGTCCTTGGGCAGCTTCATGTCGGTGACCATGTTGCGGATGCCCTCTTCGGTCATGAAGAGCGCGCCCACCCCGGTCAGCACCGCCCGCCGCACGATGTCCGGCACCAGCCCGGAGAGCTTTTTCGCCTCCTCGTCCGGCAGCTCGTCCTTCTCGTCCATCACGGCCCTCCCAGGTGCAGCGTGAAGGTGAGGCTCGGCTCGTTGGAACTGTGTCCCTGCCCGTTCACCGCGACCAGGCTGACCTGCACTTGCTGTCCCTGCGACATCTTGTCGAGCGTCATGTCGTCGTCGATCTGCAGCGTGCCCTTCTTCGTCCCGGTGGCGATGCCCTGCGCGGCAAACATGTCCGAAAGCGATACCGTCTGCTGCGTCCCGCCGTTGACGCGCAAGTTGAGCACACCCTTGTCGAGCGTGGCCGTGTCGTCGACAAAGTCGACCGCGAGCAGCACTTTCAACGGGTCTTCGACGTCCTGGCAGTGCGCCGGATCGCGGCAGCGCAGGTTCGACAGTTGCGGTCCGCCGCCGCAAGCCAGAGCGAGCAGCAGCGGGAGAACTCTCACTCCTCGCCCTCGTAATAGTCCACCGCATCGCCCTGCCGGTGGACGCTGGCCAACCCCTGCGAGCGCGAGAGCACGCCCACTTTTTTCGAGTCCGGGTATACGGCCACCTCGGGTTCGATCATCGTCGAGAGCGCGAGGTAGCGCAAAGGTGCACTCCCCCGGTTGATGACCTGGTGCCCCGGCGGTCCGGGCGGAAACGCGACGTAGTCGCCCGCGCGCAACGGGATTTCCTCCTTGTCGTTGCGCAGCATGCCTTCGCCCTCGAGGACGAAAACAGCCTCCTCGTTGGCGAGGTGATAGTGGAAGGGAAAGGCTTTCTTTCCGGGCTGCAGCTCGAACCAGCTGGCGCCGATCTTCTGCCCGCCGGCCGCTGCGCCGAGCCGCTTGCGCACGAAGGAAAAGCCGCCATGATCGACGCGGCTCTCGTCGCAGAGGATGAGCGAAGTCTTTTTCATGACTTCTTTCCGAGCTGGATCAGTCCGCGCCCGGTCCCGCGCGGGACCGCGGTCAGGTTGGCGAGCGCGACCCGGTCGGCGATGTTCTGCGCGATCTGCGTCAGCGCCTGCGATTCCGGCAAGCCCGGATCGGCCGCCACCACCGGCCGCCCGTC
>VBLM01000633.1 GCA_005879095.1 Deltaproteobacteria bacterium | reverse complement strand
GGGCCAGCTTGACGCCGCCTGGCTGGCGGTGGTTGCCCGGTTGCGCGAGCGGGAGCTGCGCACCTTGCCGTTGCTGGCCGGTGGGCGTTCCCTGGGCGCCCGGGTTGCCTGTCGCACCGCCGCCCTAACGGAAGCGGTGGCGGTGCTGTGTCTGGCCTTCCCGTTGCAGCCGCCGCGGCGCTCGGGGGCGGCCGCGGCGCGGAGCCGTCTTGCCGCCCGCCCGCGAGCAGAAAGCGAACAGTGATCGAGGTGGCCGGCGACCACGGCCTCAAAGCTGATCTGGCGGCAGTGTCGGCCGCAGTCCAGCCCTGGCTTGCCGATCTTCTTACCGGGCTCGAATCGCAACGTGCCGTGCAGGCACTCATCCGACCGGACACGGTGGCAGGCGATACGACCAGCTAACGGCTGCGAAGACGGTCGAGCTCGCGCTGCGCCGCTGGTCCGTTCGTTCGGGCGCCGTTAGCTGGCGAGTTGAGTGAAGCCGCCGACGAGTGCCCCGTAGGCGACGTGAGCGAGGATGTTCACGAACGGGGTTTGCGAGCCGTAGTTGAGCATCAGGAAACCGGGTGGCTCAAGAAGCGCGGTCGAGGGAGCGCCTGTGAGGGGTGAGCCCATGCGGGGATGGACGAGTGGGAGCAAGATGTTGACGAGCGCTGTGGAGGCGAACAGCGCGTGCACGAGTCCGAAGACGGCGCCCAGCCACCAGCCGCTTTGGTCGATGGCGACGAAGATTGCGTAGTAAACGAGCGCGAAGAGGAGACCGGCGATGAAGTGGAGCGCGTAGCCGAGCGCTTTGGCGCGCAGTCTGTCCGCGGTGAAGGCGGTGCCGAGGAGGAAAGGGAGGTCCGTTCGTGTGAGTCGCAGCTCGCTTGCGCCGCGCAGGACGGTGGTGAGGACGAGGGTGCCGGCAAAGCCGCCGGCAAGTGCGCCCCAGATACTCATTTTCGTGCCTCGGCGATTGCGCTCGCGGCGTTGATCAGTGCGAGATGGCTGAGTCCTTGGGGCATGTTGCCGAGGAACTGGCCTGTCTCTGGGTCGATCTCTTCGCTGTAGAGGCCGACGTCGTTTGCGAGCGGGAGCAGTTGCTCCAGGAGCGTGGCTGCTTCGTCGGTCTTCCCGGTCCGCGCCAGCGCTTCGGCGAGCCAGAAGGAACAGGCGACAAACGCGCCCTCTGTTCCCGAGATGCCGTCGCCACTGGTGTAGCGGCGAACGAGCGGGCCGTCTGCGAGTTCGCGCGCGATCGCCTCGACGGTTGTTCGCATTCGCTCGTCTCCGGGCTCGCTGTACCGGTGCAGGACGCCGAGCAGAAGGCTGGCGTCGAGTTCGTCGCTGTCAGCGGAGCGTGTGTAGCTCTGTTTGCCGGCCGACCAGCAGTGCGCATCGACGTAATCGCGGATCGCCTTGCTTTCCGTTTGCCAGCGGGTTGCATTCTTGCCGGGCAGGATGCGCTCCTGTGCGAGTTGGAGTGCGCGGTCGAGGGCAACCGCGCAGAGCATCTTCGACTGCGCGAACTGGGCCGGCCCGCTGCGCACTTCCCAGATGCCCGAGTCGGCGCGCCGCCAGTTGGAGCACACGAAGTCGGCGATGCGCGAGAAGCGGTGGGCGATGTCACGGTCGAGCCGGTTGCCGGCGCGCGCAAACAGCCAGGCGGTCTGCATCAATTCGCCGTAGGTGTCGAGCTGCAACTGATCGGCGGCGGCGTTGCCGATGTTGACCGGCCGTGAGTTGCGGTAGCCGGCGAGAGGCAGGGTCCGCTCGCGCACGCGGGTGCCGCCGTTCAGTCGGTACAGGACGTGGAGACGCGGGTGGGTGAGCTGGGTGGCGTGCATCAGCCATCAGAAGTAGGAGTGCGCCTCGGCGGGACAACCGAGTTGCAGCAGGGCGTCGATCGTGAAGGCGCTGTCGCGGATCCAGGAGTAGCGGTAGTCCCAGTTGCGCTCGCCGCCGATCTCCTCCGGCAGCGCGGCGCTTCCGGCGGCGGCGATCGCGCCAGCAGGGGCGTAGATCAAGAGCTTGAGGGCGAGCGCGCTGCGCAGAACGGCCTCGCGCCAGGGGCCGTCATAGCTGCGGGCGTCGGTCCAGCGCCGCCAGCTCGCGCAGCTGGCCTCGAGGCGGGCCGTCAGTTCGTCGCGGGTTGGGAAGACGAGCGGCTCCTGATGGGCGAACGAGAGCGTGATGAGCGCCGACGATCCTGGCTGCGCCTCGAAGCGGCCACCGATCGACGTTCCGGCGATGGCGGCTTCGCCGGCGCCGAACACGCGTACCGCGAGCGCGTCGCTGCCTGCGCATGCGACGCAGATGCCGTCCCGGCGCGACAGCGTTGTCGGCCAGCCGGCGTAGCCGAAGCGAGCCTCGACACTCCACCGCATCGGCACGCTCCCGGACAGGCCCTCAATCTTCCGTTGCAGTTCACGGTACGGGGTGAGTCCTGTGTCGGGAAGCGTGAGGGCGTCAGTGACTCGGACAGTCCCGCCCCCTGTGAGGAAGATCGTCTCGAGCACGTTCGTGCCTGGCAGGTAGCGGCGCTCGCTGCGGTACGGCGGTTCGGGCGCGACGGTGAAGAGGCCACCGCGCTCGCGATCGAGGATCGCCGCGAACACCGTCGGCGAGTCGAGCTCGGGTAGGGGCAGCCAGTCGATTGAGCCGTCGCGACGGACGAGCGCGAGCGTGCGCCCGTCGCCGATTGCTGCGTAGTCGCGCAGCGGTGCGTCGCCCTCCCCGGATCCTGCCATCGCGTCGCTGCGTGCGTGTTCGGTGTGAGCAGGTCGCCGTCGCCGCGCGGCGACCTGCTCCGATCGATCGGTCAGTGGCGTCTCCGCAGGGGCGCGTCGTAGACCGAGGCGAGCCGGCCGAGCACGAGTGCGCCGCCCATGAGGCCGAGGTCGCGGACGCCGACGTCGTACCACTCGCCGTAGCTGAACAGGTTGATCACGATGCCCGCCAGCCAAGCGGCGACTAGGTAGGCGGCGTAGCGTGGCTTGAGTAGGACGAGAATCCCGGCTGCGATCTCGACCCCGCCAACGAAGTACATGAACTGCTGGGCAGTACCCGGCGCGATGTTGTTGATCCAGTCGGCCAGGTACTTGGGCCAGTAGACGAGCCCGTTGAAGTACTTGTCGATCCCCATCGTCAAGGGGATCGCGGTGTAGGCGATCCGTAGCAGCCAGAACGCCTGGTAGCGGGGGTCGCGCGCTGAACAGCGTAGCGAGTCGAGGGATACGCTTTTCCGGGCTCGGCCCCGTAGCTCAGCGGACAGAGCGGCAGCCTTCGAAGCTGCGTGCGGAGGTTCGATTCCTCCCGGGGCCATAAAGCCATCGCGATTTGCAGGAACTTTTAGCTAGGTCTCCCCGGGCTGATCGCTGAGCGGCCCGTCAATCGAGGCTGGTCGCAGAAAATGCCGCGCCGCTGAGCCGCGACGAGTGCGCGGCAGCGACCGGGATCGCGCGCCCGCTCGTTGCCTACCACCTCGACAAGCTGGTCGAGCACGGGCTGCTGGAGGCGAGCTACGCGCGTCCAGCGGGAAGGAACGGGCCTGGAGCCGGGCGCCCGGCCAAGCGCTACCAGAACGTTCGCCGCGAGTTTGTCGTTTGGGCGCCCGCACGCGACTACCGGCTGCTAGCGGAGCTGCTCGTTCGCGCCGCCGACGAAGCCGACGGTGAGGTGAAGGCGGCGATCACTCGCGCCGCACGCGAGGTGGGATACAGCCTCGGCAGCAGCGCGAACGCCGATCCCCCTGGACGCGAGCAGACGCTGCACCAAATCCTCCGCGGCCGCGGCTACCAGCCCTATCAGGCCGAGCCGGGCCTGCTGCGGCTGCGCAACTGCCCCTTCCACAGCGTCGCCGCGTCCTACCCCGAACTCGTATGCGGACTCAACCTCGCTTTGATCGAAGGCCTGCTCGCCGGGCTCGGCGACAACCCGGAAAACGCCCTCCTGGCACCAGAGGAAGGTGCCTGCTGTGTCGCGATCCGCACCAGCGCGACGAACGACCGGGAGCGGCCCCGATGAGGCCGCTACTTCCGAGCGGCTTCGTGGAACGGATCGAGCAGGCTGCCGTGCTTTGATCAGGCAGCGGATCCACTACAAATGCGGTGCGCAAGGTACTGCAGCATTCCGCGAGGAGCAGCGCGGTCCGTCCGTGTGCAATGCAAACGAGCCCCGTCCGCGGCTCGCTCGGATTGAGCGAGGTGGTCTGCGCGAGATTCACCATGCGAGGTGCCGGTTGTGCTCGCGCGACTCGGTCGACAGTCCTGGTAACCGGTCCGCACGGC
>VBLM01000105.1 GCA_005879095.1 Deltaproteobacteria bacterium | reverse complement strand
CGGCTGGCCCTTCGAATGGCCGGCGATCATCCTCGTGTTCCTGCCGATCTTCTTTCCGGTCGTCGATGCGCTCAAGCCGGCGCTCTCGCAGAGCCTCGGCATCCCGCCGGATCTGTTCATGGTCTGGTTCGGCTCGCTGGTCGCCGTGACTATGCAGACCGCCTATCTCTCGCCCCCCGTGGCGATGTCGGCCTATTACCTGAAGCAGGTGGTGAAGGAATGGTCGCTCGGCACCATCTACAAAGGCATGTTCGAGTTTATGGTGCTGCAGTGCATTGCCATTGCCATTGTCACGTTCGTTCCGAGCATCGCCACCTGGTTTCCGGAGCGGCTGCAGGCCGAGTCGCGCGCCATCCAGACCGAGGACGTCGACGACAGCATGAACCGGCTCGAAGAGGATCCATACAAGGCCGGCCAGGAGCAACGCGAGGAAGAACAGGACAGCCTGGAGAAGGACGAGCTGTCGAAGCCGCAGAAGAAATAGACTTTGACGCTCCTGTAGAACGCGCCGGCACCTGGAGCCTGCGCTGGGACCGCTACGCGGGACGCGACGTCCTCCCGCTCTGGGTCGCCGACACCGATTTCCGCTCCCCGCAACCCGTGCGCGACGCGCTCAAAGCGCGTGTCGAGCATGGCGTGTTCGGCTATACCGCGCCGCCTGAAGAGCTGCGCGCCGCGATCGTCGATCGCCTCGCTGCGCGCTACGGCTGGCGCGTCGAACCTTCGTGGATCGTCTTCCTTCCGGGCGTGGTCCCCGGCCTGCACGTAGCCGCCCGGCGCCTCCTCGCGCCTGGCGAGCGCGCCCTCGTGCCGACGCCGGTCTATCAGCACTTCAAGCGCGCGGTGGAGCTCGCGCCGCGGCCGCATACCGAGGTACCGCTCGTGCTCCAGGACGGGCGCTGGGTGTTCGATTTCGACGTCATCAAGCGCACGCCGGCGCGCGTGGCCTATCTGTGCAACCCGCAGAACCCCGGCGGCACCGTTTTCACGCGCGCCGAGCTCCTGCGGCTTGCCGAGCTGACCCGCGACGCAACCATCGTCTCCGACGAGATCCATTGCGACCTGGTGCTCGATCGCGGCGCGAAGCACGTGCCGATCGCAAGCCTCGCGCCGGAGATCTCGCGGCGCACGGTGACGCTGATGTCGGCGAACAAGGCGTTCAACTTTCCCGCCGCAGGATGCGCCTGGGCGGTGGTCGAGGAGGCGCAGCTTCGCGAAGCGATGTCAGCCGATGCGCGCGCCCACGCGCTGCCCTCGCCTTCGGTGTTCGGCTATATCGCGACGCTCGCGGCGCTGCGCGAAGGGGACGCCTGGCTCGCGGCGCAGATCGAATACCTGCGCGGCAATCGCGACCTGGTGGCGTCGCGCTCTCTCCCGGCGCGCAGTTCGGCGCGCCGGGCTTCGTCAGACTGAACTTCGGGACGCAGCGCGCGCGCCTCCGGCAGGCGCTGCAGCGCATGACGAGTGCCCTCGGTTCTGCAGGCTGAGCGCGGCGTCGAGCACCCGCTCGAGGTGCGGATCGCGCACGCCGACTTCGTGCATGTGGTCCAGCGTATTGCGGATGTAGTCGACGCAGGGCCCGCGCTGGCCGATGCCCTGCGCCACCAGGCGCGCCCGGCCGTGCAGGTCGAGCTCGCGCACGTAAGAGGGATGTCCCGGATCGGCGACGAAGGCGAGCGCGTGCAGCCGCCGGCCGCTGCGCAGCCCGACCGGGATCAGGCGCGGCTGGTAGACGCGCCGCGGCATCTCGCGATTCCACAGGCGCAAAAGACAGGCTCGCACGTCTCGCCGCTCGATGCGAAACGCCATCCCTCAGCAGGAGCCGCCGCGGCATAACCCCATCACCAGCCCGGGCTTGCGGTGGGTGCCGCGATAGCGGGTCGAGAGAATGCACAGCGCGCGGTGATAGCCGTGCACCCGCGCCAGGCGCTTTTCCTTATAGGAGAAGCAGGGCGACCACATGAGCGAGCCGTAGCCGAATACCCAGAGCTCGCCCGCGGGCAGCGTAGCGATGAACTCGCGCAGCATCATCTGGCCGGATTATGCCTTTCTAGGCAATGTCAACCCGCTGACAGCTCGGGCGTTGTAGGGATCAGATCCGTATTGGATCGTTCTTTCGAAAAACCAGGAGACATCCCCCATGAAGAAGCTGCTCGTTGCGTTGATTGCCTCTGCGTTCGCGTTCACCGCGTTCGCGCAGGCCCCGAAGTCCGACACGGCGCCCAAGGCGCCGGCCG
>VBLM01000632.1 GCA_005879095.1 Deltaproteobacteria bacterium | reverse complement strand
TACATGTCCCCCGAGCAGGTCCGCGGCGAACCCGTCGATCATCGCTCGGACCTGTTCAGCTGCGGAGTGATCCTCTGCGAGGCGCTCGTTGGCAGATCGGTCTTCGGGCGCGCTACCCCGGCCGAGACCGGTTACGCCATCCTCAACGAAGCGCCGCCCGATCTGCCGGCACGCGTTCCGCCCGACCTGCAGAGCATCGTGCGGCGCTGCCTCGAGAAGAAACCGCAGGAGCGCTTCCAGTCGGCGCATGACCTGCAGCTCGCGCTGGAGCGGATTTCACGCGGCGGTCCAGCGCGCCCGCGGCGGTCCACCCGGATCGCGCTGCTCGCTGCCGTCGCGGCCGCGATCGTCGCGCTCGCGCTGTGGTTCATCCGGCGCGAGTCGCAGCTTCGCTGGGCGCACGAGCAGGCGATCCCGCGGATCGCCGAGCTGGTGGAGAAAGGCCGCTACTCCGAAGCGTTTGCCCTCGGCGTTGAAGCGGAAAAAGTCGTCCCCACCGACCCTCGTCTGACGAAGCTGTGGCCCGAGATGTCGCGCGACTACAACGTCGAGACCACGCCCGGCGGCGCGGACATCTACACCAGGGAATACACGGCGGGCGAGGACGCCTGGAGGTACCTCGGGCGCTCCCCGGTCCGCAACGCGCGGCTGCCGATCGGTTTGCACCGCTGGAGGATCGAGAAGGACGGCTTCGCCACCGTCGAGGCGGCATCCGCGGGCTGGAAGCAGTTTCCTCTTCTGGCCTTCGCCAGGGAGACGACCCTCCGCTTCGCGCTCGACAAGGCGGACGCGGTGCCGAAAGGAATGGTCCGCGTTCCCGCGGGCGCGGCGTCGCTGCTCGATCTCGGCCTGGGGCAGCTGTCGGTCGAGTTGCCCGCCTATTTTCTCGATCGGACGGAGGTCACGAACCGCGAGTACAAGCAGTTCATCGACGCTGGTGGATACCGGAGGCGCGAACTCTGGAAGCGGGATTTCATCCGCGACGGCAAGGCGCTCCCCTGGGACGAGGCGATCGCGTCGTTCCGCGATCGCACCGGCCGGCCGGGACCCTCGACGTGGATGTCGGGCGATTATCCCGAAGGGCAGGCCGAATTTCCCGTCACTGGCGTGAGCTGGTTCGAGGCCGACGCGTACGCCGCGTTCGTGGGGAAGGCGCTGCCGACGGTCTACCACTGGACCCAGGCGGCCGGGCTGCCGCTCACGTCGTACCTCGTGCCGCTGAGCAATTTCGAGAGCGCCGGACCCGCCGCGGTTGGAAGCCACCGCGGGATCGGCCCTCATGGCACGTATGACATGGCGGGCAACGCGAGGGAGTGGTGCTGGAACGCGGCCGGCGACAAGCGCTTCATCCTCGGCGGTTCGTGGAGCGACGCCGCATATGTCATGAGCCACCCCATCCGGCAGTCGCCCTTCGATCGATCCCCGAACAACGGTTTTCGCCTGGCCAGGTATGAAGGGATTCCCGCGCAGGCGACGGATCCCATCCACATCGAGGAGCGGGATCATCGAAAAGAGACGCCTGTTTCGGACGACCTCTTCAAGGCATTCAAAAGCCTTTATTCTTATGACAAGACCGACCTGCAAGCGGTCGTCGAGTCGGTCGACGACACCTCCGATCGCTGGCGAAAAGAACGAGTCAGCTTCGCCGCTGCTTACGCTCGAGAACGGGTCATCGCTTACCTGTTCCTGCCAAGAAATATCCGGCCTCCTTATCAGACCGTCGTCGTCTTCCCCGGGGGCAACGTATTCGACCTGCGCTCGAGCAACGATCTCTCGCTCTTCCTGATGGGGTTTCTGGTCAAGAGCGGTCGCGCGATGCTCTATCCCCTCTACAAGGGCACCTACGAGCGGAGCGAGGGGCGGAATCTGAACTATAGCGCGGCGCCGACGGCGTTCTATCGAGACCACGTTCTGCAATGGTCGAAGGATCTCGGGCGCAGCCTCGATTACATCGGGACCCGCGCCGACCTCGACGCGGGAAAGATCGCGCTTTACGGCCTGAGCGCCGGGGCCCGGCTCGCGCCGTTGCTCAGCGCGGTGGACGAGCGAATCCGGGTGGCGGTGCTCGTCGGCGGAGGTCTCAGTTCGCTGACGATGCTGCCCGAGGTCAACCCGCTCAACTTCGCCTCGCGGGTCAGTCAGCCCGTGTTGATGATCAACGGCCGTTACGATGCGATCTTTTCGCTCGACAAGGGCCAGCGTCCGCTCTTCGATCTGCTCAGGGTCGCGGCGCCGGACAACAAGCGTCACGTCGTCACCGATTCGGACCACCTGCCGCCTTCCGACGTGGTGATACGCGAGACGCTCGAGTGGCTCGACCGCTATCTCGGACCAGTGCAACAAGCGGGGCCCTGAGGCCGGTCCTCGTCGCCTTACTCCGAAGGAATCGCGATCCCGCTGCGCGCTTCCCCGGCCTTCACGGTCGATACGCCGCTGGCGACCTGGCGCCATTCGCCGCCGTTCTCCCTCTCGAGCACGAACTGGACCTGCTGGCCTTCCAGGCCGCCACACTGGGTCGCCAGCCAGGCCGTGTCGCCGTCCAGTTCGATGCCGTCCTGGAACTTGCAGTTGTGGAGCTTGCCGGGCGCGTCCTCCAACGGCGGGCGCGAGACGGGCGCCCCCGGAACTCGCGGCGGCGGGCTCATGGCCGCGGCGCCGGTGGCCCATCCCCCGGACGGCTTCGTTGCCGCAGGCGTGGGCGCGTCCACGCCGCTGTTCGACCCTGCCGCGGATGCGTCGGCCGCCGGCGCCTTGCTCGGCTTTGCCTGGCCGCCACCGACGATGAGGACGACGGCGTGGCCGGCGGCCAGCTGCAGACCCCCACGCAGCTCCTCGGTCGAGACGGATCTTTCCTCGACGTCTTCGCTCACGGTTCCCCCTGCGGCGGTCGTTTCACCCATTTTCCCACGAATCCGCCGCCACGATCGCGCCGTGCGTCCACTCGATGCTCTGGAAAGTGAGCGAGACGAGCGCGAACTCCGGGATTTTCGAGCTCGCGGGGTCCCGGGTGTTCAGCTGCCGGTAATCGATTTCGGCGACGCCGGCATTGATGAGCTTGACGCTGTGCGCGAGCACCGGCACTCCGCTCTGCGTCCCGTAGCAGTCGAAGATCACCTCGGAGAGGTTCTCGTTGTTCGCCAGCGCGGCATACAGTTGCGGCGTCGAGGGGCCGAGCTCCTTGGCGAAGACCACGGGCTTGTGCATGCGCTGCCCGGTGGGCAGGCCGCTCTGAGGATCGCGCTGCGAGACGATGGAGTAGCTGAACTCCTGGATGGAGAACTGGTGAACCGCGGCCTGGCCCGCCATGTCCTTGAACCCCGGATCGATCTTGAGCGCCCCTTGCTTCTGGCCTGTCGCCGCCACCAGGATCAGGTGCACCGGCACGTCGGACATGGGCGGGGTCTTCGTCTTCGGAGCCGGCCGCGTCACAGTCGCGACGTGGCTCACCAGCTGGCGGTCGTCCGACGTCACGACCCGGAACCGGAGCCGCTGGACGATGTTGGCGCCGGTTTCCGGCGGGTCGTTCTTGTTGTCCGCCATGCGCGTGACCTCGGCCGAAGCGCGGGAACGCTACGACGCCGCCGCCTCCCAGTCGTCAATCGCCGTGATGCCCCCGTCCATCCACTTCCACTCGATCTTCTGGTACGTGAGCGCGACCTCCTCGTACTCGGCAAACTTGACGAGGTCAGGATGGCGGATGTTCGCCTGGTGGAAGTCGAGCGAGGCGATGCTGGCGTTGGTCAGCGTGACGGTGAAATTCTGGACTTCCGCGCCGACGCCGCTGCCAGCCTTGATCTGGGGAGCCCAGAACTTGAACACCGCGCTGGTGATGTTCTCGTTGGTGGCCAGCATGTTGAAGAGAATCGGCGTGGCCTGGTCGAGTTCCTTGGTGAAGACCCACGGCTTGTGCATGCGCTTACCCGAGGGCTTGCCGCTCGCGGCATCGCGCGGACTGACGATGGCGTGGGAGACCGCGATCACCGCGATCGACGCTTCGCGACCCTTCTGGGTGACACCGCCCTTCACCTGGCCGGACTTCTGCCCGACGAGGTAGGCATACGTCATCAGCGACATGACATCATCCTTTGCGCCCGTCCCCCGCAGAGATCTTCCTGGGCAGCTTTGGAATAGCAGGATGACGAATCCCGTCAAGACGGAGGGCCGCTCCACGACGCCGGGGCCTCAGAGCCGGAGCGACATGCAAGTGAGGCCGCCGTCCATCTTGCGCGCCTCGGTGAGATCCAGCTCGATGACCGGCAAGCCGGCCCGTTCGAGGAGACGCCGCGTCTTCGGGAATCCGGCGGGCGTCAACAGGGTGCCGTTCGCCAGCAGTGTGTTGCAGGCGGCCTCCTCGTCCGCGTCCACCACCAGATGACGGAATCCCTCGAGCTCGGCTCGATCCGCGTACCGTTCGCCGACCAGCAGCGTGTCGCCGCCC
>VBLM01000631.1 GCA_005879095.1 Deltaproteobacteria bacterium | reverse complement strand
GATCTCGCGCCGCTGGGGCCGTTCGCGGGCAAGGAGCTCGGTTTGCAGTCGGGGACGTTCGACGCGGACTTCGACGCGCAGCTCGGCGCTGCGGTGCCCGGCGGATCCGGGCCGACCAAAGTGAAAGGCGCGATCAAGCTCGCCTCGCTTCAGTTCGCGCGCGGAAAGAAGTTCGACGTCACGCTCGACACCAACCTCACCGGCGACGCGGCGAAGGGAGACGTGCAGATCGACAAGCTCCAGCTCGACATCGGCCCCGCGGGCATCACCGGACATGGTCGCGCGAGCGGCCTCAAGTCGCCGCAGCCGCGCATCGAGGGGCTGGAGATCGTCAGCCACGATTTCGATCCAGCGCGCATCGCCGACTACTACCCGCCGCTGCGCAAACAGCTGGCGCCGAACACGATCGCGGGGCCGGTCGGGCTGCGCGTCTCGGGCAGCGGCACGGAAAAAGCGCCGGTGCTGGAGGCGAAGGTCGATCTGACGCCGGTGCGCATCGTGGTGCCCGAGCAGATGGCGAAAGCCGCGGGTGCGCCGATGACGCTGGTCGGACACGTGAAAGCCGCCGAGAAGTTCGACGTCAGAGCGGATCTTTCGGGCGTCGATCTGCGGCCGGGCGGATCGGTCGACAAGGCGCCCGGTCAGCGCCTCGACGTCGCGGTCGACGGATCGCGCAAGGGCGAGCGCATCGACGTGTCGAACGTGAAGGCCCACATCCTCGACGACGAGCTGCAAGGCCGCGGATTCGTCGAGGGCAGGAAGTTCGACTTCGAGCTGATGAGCTCGGGCCTGAACCTCGACAAGATGCTGATTCCGTCGACGAAGAAGAAGGAGTCGAAGCCGCTCGATCCGAAGATGTTCGCGGGTGTCGACGGCCACGCGAAAGTGCAGATCGACAAGCTGACGGTCCGCAAGCAGACCGTGACCGACATCGTCGCCGACGTCACGGTGAAAGAGGACGACGTCAAGGTGACCACCGCGCAGCTCAAGGCCTTCGGCGGGACGGTGTCGGCGAGCGGTACGGAGATGAAGCTGGCGCACCCGAAAGAGCCGTTCCACGTGGTGACGAAGCTCGACAACGTCGGCTTGGAGAACCTCCTCGCGCTCGCCAGCGATCACAAGCTGCTCTCGGGAAAGTTCAACGGCACCATCGATCTCAAAGGCGGAGGCCAGGGCATGAAGGACCTGGCCCAGACGCTGGCGGGCGTGCTCGACGGGCACGTCCTCGACGGGAATTTTTACGGCAAGGACCTGGTCGCCTCGGTGAGCGGGCCTCTGGCGAAATCGCTGCCTTTTGGCCTCGCCGGAAAGGAAGGGCAGGGCGGCACCACCAGCCTGGGCAAGGACTTGCCGTTCGGCGTGACGGTCGAAAATGGTCTGGCGAAACTGAAGCAGCCGATCAAGATCGCGCGGCCCGAGGCAGAGATGACGTTCTCCGGCGGAATCCACGTCGACGGCATGCTCGAGATGCCGGGGACGATCTCGCTCGCGCCGCAGACGATCGCGGCCCTCACCGGGGGGAAAGTGAAGCCTTCGGCTGCGATTCCGGTGAACCTCAAGCTGATCGGTCCGGCGTGGAGCCCGTCGCTGGCCGATCTCGATCTCAAGCCCGCTGTCAACCAGATCGTGAAGGAGGCGGGCAGCGCGCTGGTCGGAAAGGCGCTGGGTGTCGATCCCGGCCAGGCGCAGGCGGAGGCGCAGAAGAAGGCGCAGGCGGTGCAGGAGGACGCGCAGAAGAAGGCGGCCGAGGAAGCGGCGCGGCAGAAGCAGAACCTGGAGGAGGAAGCCCGCAACCGGCTCAAGGGCCTGTTCGGCAAGTGAATCGATTTTTCGCTACCGCTTTGGACGAGTCCCGGGTAAAAACGTCGGCGCCTTTGCCGCCGGTCCGTGCGCGCAAAGAGCATTTCAGGAAAAAAGAAAACATGGCTCAAAGAATCAAGACAGTCTCGCTTCATGCGCTGTTCGACCAGTTGGCGACCGCCCTCACGGCGCTCGTGGAGGAGCAGGTGAAGGCGGCGGTTTCGCGGCTGCCGGCCGCACAGGGTGTGCGTCTGGCGCACACCGACGGGCGGCGTTCCGGCCGGCTCTGTCCGGTGCCCGGCTGCGGTGAGCCGGGGGCCGGGCCGCGCAATCGCTGGTTCTGCAGGGACCACGCCGGGAAGCTGTCGGCCGCGGAGCAAAAGGGAATTCTCGAGCGCAACCGCCGGCTCGCGGCGGAGGGAAAGCTGCCCACGGCGATTCCGGCGCAACGGATCGTGCGGTTGCCGCCGAAGCAGCAGCGGCCGCGACGGGCGCTGGACATGAGCTGCCGGGTCGAGGGGTGCAGCAATCGGTCGCGCGGGCCGCGGGCCGGGTTCATCTGCGACGAGCATCGCGCCGAGCTTTCGCCGGACGAGCAGCGGGCGGCGCGGGCGCGGTGGAATGCGCGCGCCAAAGGGCTCGTGGCGACGCCGGCGCCGGTCGAGCAGCGGCCACTGCCGGCGCCTGTTCCGCCGATCGTGCGGAAAGCCGAGC
This sequence comes from Deltaproteobacteria bacterium, assembly GCA_005879095.1. Taxonomy (GTDB): domain Bacteria; phylum Myxococcota; class Myxococcia; order Myxococcales; family 40CM-4-68-19; genus 40CM-4-68-19. The sequence continues at coordinate 14,062 of VBLM01000631.1, read as the reverse complement.
CGGCCGAGGCTTAGAAGCAAAATCTCACCGCGGAGGCGCGGAGGGCGCGGAGTTTCGCGGAGGTTTGTTTTTTACAAAAAAATCTCCGCGGCCTCCGCGCCTCCGCGGTGCGCTTGAAGCCGTAACCTTTCCTGACTTTGGACGTAAGCTGTGGATATGCAGATCACTCCGAAATCTCTCTATTTGCGGCGTCGTGACTTCCTGAAGCTGGGCGCGGGAGCGACGTTGCTCGGATCCGCAGCCGCGTTGGCGCGGACGAAAGTGGACCACGGGCCGAAGCTTGCCGGCGTAAAGCCGAATCCGAAATACGCCGTCGACGAAAAATTGACGCCCTTCGAGGACATCACCACCTACAACAACTTCTACGAGCTCGGCACCGACAAGGGCGACCCCTCGGAAAATGCCGCCACGCTGAAGACGCGGCCGTGGACGGTCGAAGTCACCGGCGAGGTCGGCAAGCCGAAGAAGTGGGACATCGACGAGATCCTGAAGGCATTTCCCGCCGAGGAGCGCATCTACCGGCTCCGTTGCGTCGAAGCCTGGTCGATGGTCATCCCGTGGGACGGTTTTCCGCTCGCCGACTTCCTGAAAAAACACGAGCCGACCAGCCGCGCCAAGTACGTCGCCTTCGAGACGGTGGTCCAGCCGTCGATGCCCGGCGTGAAAGGGTACGCCGGTATTCCCTTTCCCTACCTCGAAGGCCTGCGCATCGACGAAGCGATGCACCCGCTCGCCATCCTCGCCGTCGGCCTCTACGGCGAGCAGCTGCCGAACCAGGACGGCGCCCCCATCCGCCTCGTCGTACCCTGGAAGTATGGTTTCAAATCGGCGAAGAGCATCGTCAAAATCCGCCTCCAGGAAACGCAGCCGCCCACCACCTGGAGCCAATACGCGGGCGGTGTGGAGTACGGCTTCTACGCCAACGTCAACCCCGACGTGGACCATCCGCGCTGGAGCCAGGCCAAGGAGCGTCGCATCGGCGAGATCCTCCGCCGCAAGACGCTGATGTTCAACGGCTACAGCGAAGTCGCCCCGCTCTATGCCGCAATGGATCTGAAAAAATTCTACTGATGAAAGAGCGCATCGTCCCGATCGCTTTCGCCGCCTGCTGCGTCCCGGCGATCTGGCTCGGCGTGCAGGCGCTCACCGTTGGCTTCGGCGCGGACCCGATCGCGGTCGTGCTCAACGACCTCGGCTACATCACCTTCGTGCTGCTGGCGCTGACGCTCGCCTGCACGCCCGCGCAGATCGTCTTCAAGTGGTCGTGGCCGATCCGCATCCGCAAGCTGCTCGGCGATTTCTGCTTCTTCTACGCCTGCCTGCACCTCTTGACCTACGTCGGCCTCGACCAGGGCTTCGACGTCCACGACATCGTCAAGGACGTCCTCAAGCACAAGTTCATCATGCTCGGCATGCTGACCTGGTTGATGCTGCTTCCGCTCGCGATCACCTCGACCAAGGGATGGCAGAAGCGGCTCGGCTTCCGCCGCTGGAAGCGCCTGCACCGGCTGGTCTACGTCGCCGGCGGCACCGCGAGCTTCCATTTTCTCTTGCGCTTCAAGACGCCCCGGGTCGAGACGCTCCTCTGGATGGCGGTCATGGCCGTCCTCCTGCTCACGCGAGTCATAGAGACGGCGAGGCGACGGGTGCTACAGTCGTAACAATGTCGAAGGTCGCCACCATCCTCATCGTCGACGACGATGCGACCATTCGCCAGAACATCCACTTCATCCTCGATCGCGGCGGAATGAAGTCGGCGATGGCCTCCTCGGGCGAGGAAGGCCTGCAGCGGATGCGCACGACGGCGTTCGATCTGGTGCTGCTCGACGTGCAGATGCCGGGCATGGGCGGCCTCGAGGCGCTGCGGATCATGCGCGAGCGCCATCCCGACGTCGGCGTGATCATGCTCTCGGTGATCAAGGACATCGCCGTCGCGGTGGAAGCGATGCATACCGGCGCGCTCGACTACGTCACCAAGGACTTCTCGCCGCCGGAGCTGATCGCGCGCGTGCGCAAGACGCTCATGCAGCTGCGCGCGGGCCGCGAGCTGGAGCGGCTCAGCGACGTCGAGCGGACCATCGTCGCGCGCCCGATGGTGCTGGGGAGCTCGGGCCGGATGCGCGGCGTGGTGCAGGTGGGCGACAAGATCGCGGCCAAGCCGGTGACGGTGCTGATCAGCGGCGAGACCGGCACCGGCAAGGAAGTGCTGGCGCGCTACATCCACGCCCGCAGCGATCGCAAGACCGGTCCGTTCGTGGCCGTCAACCTGCCGGCGATTCCGGCCAACCTGGTCGAGAGCGAGCTGTTCGGCCACGAGCGCGGCTCGTTCACCGGCGCCGACAAGCAGAAGCTGGGCAAGTTCGAGCTGGCCAACAGCGGGACGCTCTTCCTCGACGAGATCGGTGATCTGGCGATGGATTTGCAGAGCAAGATCCTGCGCGCGCTCCAGGAGCACGAGATCGAGCGGGTCGGCGGCGAGAAGCCGATCCAGCTCGACCTGCGCGTGATCTGCGCCACCAACCGCGATCTGCCGAAGCGGGTGCGCGAGGGCACCTTCCGCGAAGACCTGTACTGGCGGCTGAAAGTCGTTCCCATCGAGGTGCCGCCGCTGCGCGAGCGGCCGGAAGACATCCGCGACCTCGCCTCGCACTTTCTCGCCCGCGCCGCCGCCGAGCACGGCCGGCCGCCGCAGTCGCTCTCCGACGGGGCGCTGCAATTGCTCGAGCGCTACCGCTGGCCGGGCAATATCCGCGAGCTGGAGAACGTGATGTCGCGGATGACGGTGGTGTGCGACTCGGAGGTGATCGAGGAGTCGGATCTGCCGTACGACTTCGCCATCGAGCCCGGCTCACTGCAGGAATTGCAGAGTGAGCAGCAGAGCCTGGAGGCGGCCATCCTTGCCTTCGAGAAGAGCTTCCTGAAGAAGGCGCTGAAGCGGAACCAGTGGAACCGGAAGCTGACCGCGCAGCAGCTGGGGATCGGCTATTCGACCTTGAAGGCCAAGCTCAAGTCGTACGGCCTGGTGCACGAAGACGACGGCGAGGATTAGGCCCCGGGCGGCTGCAACGGCAGCGCGATGGTGAATTCGCTGCCTTTGCCTTCCTCGCTCTTGACGGTGACGTTGCCGCCGTGCGCGACGGCGATGCGGCGCACGTTGGGCAGACCCATGCCGACGTGCGCGCCGGTGCGTTTGGTCGAGGTGAACGAATCGAACAGCGCCGGCAGCCGGGCGGCCGCGATGCCGGAGCCCTGGTCCTCGACGTGCAGCGCCCCGCGGCCGCTGTCCTGCGTGACCTTGAGCGCCACGCGTGCACCCTTGGGCGAGGCTTCGATGGCGTTGCGCGCCAGGTTGAGCGCCGCCCGCTCGAGCATGTAGCGGTCGCCGCGCACCCACAGCTCGGCCGGCGCCGGCAACAGCTCGACGCGCACGCCCGCCTGGGCCGCGTACGGCTCCGCGCTGCGCCGCACGCTCTCGGCGAAGGCGTTCAACTCCAGCGGCATGAAGTCGGCGAGCCGCGCCTCGCGCGTCAGATCGGCGAAATCGGAGACGAAGCGCTGCAGCGTTTCGACCTCGGCGCCGAGCGAATCGCGGATGCGCGGCATGTACGACGGATCGTTCGTCTCCGCCAGCTCGCGGGTCTGCTTCAGGATCGCCAGCCGGTGTCCCAGATCGTGCGTGATGCCGGCCGCGATCTGGCCTGCCGTGCGGAAACGCTCTTCCAGCTCCAGCGCCGCCAGCATCCGCAGCGCCTGCTGAACGCCGAGCGAGACGGAGAGGATCAGCATCGCCAGCCCGCCGACGCCGAGCCAGAAGAGCGCCGTCCGCGCGCCGCGCAGCGCCTCGTCCACCGGCTGCTCGACGGCGATGGTCCAGCCGAGGTCCGGCAGGTACGCCCAACCGGCGATCACCTCTGCGCCGGAATTGCTCTTCAGGCGGCTTGGCGCGGTGCCGCCCCCGGTGAGCGCGAGCGCGCCGGTCGATTCCGCCACCGGCTCGCCGCTGAGGACCGCCGCACGCAAGGTCCCGGCGCCGGCGGCGAGCAGGCGTCCGGTGCGATCGAATGCCAGCGCGTACCCGGAATCGCCGACGTGGATCCGCTGCACCTGCCGCTGCAGCTCGAGCAGATCGAGTGTGGAGCAGACCGTCCGCTGGGGCTTTCCCGATGGGACGCAGGCGTCCATCGCCGGCGCCAGATCGGCCAGATACGTGCGGGAGACGACCTCGGCGCCGGAGAGCGCTTTCGCCACCTGCTCGGGCTCGAGTGCGGGCGGCAATTGCGCCGGCGGCGTCTCGGGCGTGACCAGCCTCACTTTGCCCAGGCTGGGCGCGTCGAGCGAGACGTCGGCCAGCCGGCGCGCCGCATCGGCTTCGCCGCCGATGGCCATGCCGAGCGCCCGCAGCATCTCGCGCTGCTGCGCGATGTACGCCGCGATCCGCGCCGCCGCCTGTTCGGCGATGGCCTGCAGCGCCTCGCGCGAGGCGTTCTCGCCGCGGCGGCGCACGATCTGCAGCCCGATGCCCGCCAGCAGCGCGATGGGCAACAGCCCGCTCAGCGCGACCAACGCCGCCAGGCGCATCGCGATCCGCCGCCGCGTCGTCAATTCGCAACCTCCCACTCCGGCAGGGTATCGAGGCTGTAGCTGGCGGCTGTGATGCGCGAATCGGCGACGATCACGTACGATGGCGTGCACACGACTGCCATGGGGGGATCGGCATCCAGCGCCCGCTGTGCAGCGGTCCAATCGCGCCGATCAAGCGCGGCATCGACCTCGGGGTTCGAGTAGCCGAAGACGTTTCCGGCCGCTCCAGTGCGCCAGTTCACGACGGACGTGATCTGCGGCCAGATGATCGGTCTCACCGCCACCAGGTCGAAGTTGCCGCCGCGGATCGCTCGAAAGTAATCTTGGACGTCCAGAATCTGGACGCTCCCTCCGCGGCCTCCCAATTCGCGGCGAACTGCGAGCGCGAAGCGTTCGTGGATCGGGGTTGCCAGCACGTCGAGCGGCCGGCCCTTGGGTGGTGGCTTGAATTCGAGCCTTTGTGGAGGCGGCTGGCAGTCATTTCCGAACGAAAGCCTTCTGAGATCGTCGTTGCGCAGCGCGGCAACGAGGTCGGTTCGTTCAGTCCGCGACAAATGGTGCAGATTGAACGCGATCGCGTTCGCGTGAGCGCCTGGTTCACGCTCGATCCTAAACCGCGGCACGTTCTCGAAAAACTCCAGCCAGCGGGCATCCGCGTCCGGCAGCACGTCCGCGTCCCCCTTCAGGGTGTGCGCAAAAGCATCCTGCGGTTTCGGATACGACAGGAGGGACACCGACTGCACCAGTCGACCAGCGGGATTGCGCCGTTCGAGCCGGATGTGCGCAGCGTCCTGCTCGACCGGCACGAACGGGCCCGTCCCGAGATATGCCGCTCCGCTGCGTCGAAATACGAATGCCCGCGAGATCAGCAGATCGATCGGCAATGATACGTCGTCGGACGAGACGAGCACCGCACCGTCTTCCTTCGCAACGCGAAGGTGGTTTTGAGCAAGAGAAGTCGCCACGTCCTCGAAGGTGAGCGGCGCGCCGTCGCTGAACTTCGCATCGGCTCGCAGCCAGAGCCGCAGAGCGTTGTGCTCCGCGAGCGCGAACCGCGAGGCCAGCGCCGGAACGATAACGCCATCTGGTCCCAGGCGAACGAGAGGCTCGAAGACCCACGGCTGCGCCACCCCCGCCCAACTTCGCGCGAAGAACTCTGGACCGACTTTTTCCAGAGGTCCCGAGACTGCGATCCGAAGCTGTGTCGGCGCGGTCGGACGAACCGAACAGGCCGCGACGCAGAGTGCAATCCCGAGCCCACGCAATGCGCGAGCTTTAGGTTTGCCTAAGGGTTGTTGTCAACCATCATCGGGCACCACATGGCGCGGCGGGTGCTCTTGCGATTCGAACGCTTGATCTTCATTGGGGACTCCGTAGGTGAAAGGATTCAGGCTGCTTCGGTCCACTCCTTTTCTTCCGTGAACTCCGCGAGGTACCGGTGGACGACGGTCTCGCGGAAGCTCTTCTCGAACATCTCTTTCTTGCAGGCGACCTGGTCGCGGCGGCGCGTCTTGAGGAACTGGCCGCCGAGGCAGCCGCCGACGCAGACCGGCAGGTACGGGCAGTCGCCGCACTGTTCCCACGGCCGCAATTCGACCAGCGGCGCGATCTTTTCGGTCGCGGAAGACGCCACCTGCGCCACCGCCAGGTCGGGCATTCCGGCCACCGCCGGGCACTTGTAGACGTTGCCCTCGGGATCGATGGTGTAGCTGTTCTTCCAGTGCAATTCGCAGGGTCCGAGCATCGACTCGAGCAGCTCGCCCTGCAGCACGGGCGCCGCCATCTTGCGCTTCTCGACACTCCGGTTGAGTTGGACCAGAGTCTGCGTCTCGCCCTTGTAGGAGCAGTTGGTGCAACTGCCGGATTCCTGGTGCTGTGTGTCGACCACCGGCTTGAAGCGCACACCGTCCAGAAGTCGAGCCACTCCCGACTGTTCGATCCGGTCGAGGAGCCGCTCGAACGAGGCCGCCTGGTCGGGATAGAAGTTCCCGCCGATCCGCACCTTGCAGCCGGCTTTCGCCAGCGCGACCACGTTCTCGAAGATGACGTCGAAGGAGCCGCGGCCGTCGCGATAGATGCGCTCCTTGTCGTGCGTCTCCTTGTCGCCGTCGAGCGTGATCTTGAACGTGCCGGGCCCGAAGCTCTCCATCTTCCTGGCGAAAGCGACATCGAGCAGGACGCCGTTGGTGGTCATCGTCCACTCGAACTTGCCGCCTCGCGCCTTCATCGCCGCGGAAAGGACTTCGGCGCTGCGCAGGCAGAAGTCCTTGCGCGTCGTGGGCTCGCCCCCGAAGTAGTGGACCTTGATGGCTTTCAAACGCCGTTCGTCGACCAGCCGCAGCACCCATTCCAGCGTCGCGTCCTCGGTGGGGCGCGACATCTTGGTGAAAGCAGGGTGATCTTTCTGGAAACAGTAGTTGCAGGCCAGGTTGCACTGCAGCGTCGGCATCAACGTGACCAGCAGCGTCCCGGGCATGCCGTCTGCCGCCTTGTCGAGATAGGCGCGCACGTGCGCGTCGTCGTCGGCTCGGCCGCGGACGAGGAAACCGTCGTCGAGCAGCGCTTCCTGGACCTCGCGCTCGTCGTCGCTGGCCGGTTCGTCGCCCCTCTCCCAGCGGGGAAGCGCGCGCAGCGTCAGGTCATCGACACCGACGTACCGATCTTCGAGGACGCTGTAGAGGACGTGCTCCCCGGGCCGGACATCCTTGTACGACACCACGAATCGCGACAACTGCATGCGCGCCCCCTACGCAACCGCAATGCCATCGCAACAAAGCGACACGCGCCAGAGGAGAAGAGCCAGTTTTCGGGCCTCGGGCCAGTTTTCTGGCCGGTGCCCGCTGGCTTGGGATCCGGCCTCCGCGCATGCTCCCGATGCGCGGCGAAGCCCGCCGCGAGCCCGAAAACCATGGCGTAGCAAGGAGTTGCAAGAGGAGCCAGCAATCTGGCCCCACCGGCCCGATCCGTGGCCTGTGGACTGGCGCGCCGGTTGCTTTCCGGAACGGATCGTGACCCAGCAAAAACTCATCGCGGTGCGCCACCTGCGCGCGGGCGGGCGCTTGATCCCGGTCCACTTCTTCCGTAACGACGGCGGCTCGGTCGCCGGCCGGTTCGTGCTCGGCGCGGAGGACACACCCATCGTCGACGGTCCGACGCCGGAAGCGGTCCTGGCCGTGCTGCGGGACGTCATCGACGGGTTGCTCCTCGCCAGGAAGAAAGTGGCATGAGCGTCGCCCGCAACACGGCGGCGAGGGACGTCGGACGGGAGCTTCCCGTGGAGGAGGCTGCCGAAGTGCAGCGCTTCGCCAACGCGGGTCGGCTCGCCGCCGCGGTCTCGCACGACCTCCTCAGCGCGTTGGGAGTGGCCCAGACCGACATCGGGTTTCTCTGCGACCTGCTGGCGAAGATCGAGCCTCAGCGCGACCTGCGCGAGGCCGCCGAGGACGCGCGGGCGGCCATCTCCCGGGCGGTGTCGCGGATCGCGGCGGTGCTCAGCCTGGCGCGGCCGCGGCATGGAGAGGTGGCGCCGCTCGACGTGCGCGAGGTGATCGGCGCGGCGCTCTTCGATCTCGACGTGCGGCTCGCCGGCTACACGGTCGTGCGCGATCTCCTGCAGGCGCCGTTCGCGCGGGCCGAGCGGGGCGCCTTGCTGCAGACCATCGTCTCGCTGCTGCTCGACGCGGCCGATGCGACGCCGCAGCGCGGTTGCATCAGCATCACGCTGCGCGGGCAGGGCGAGATGGTGATCGTCTCCATCGACGACGAAGGGCCGTCGCCGCTCTCGCCCGAGATGCTGGCGGAGTGGCCGCACAGCCCGCTCTGGACCTGCCGCAACGTGGTGCGGTCGTTCGGCGGCGAGCTGGTCGCGGGCCTCGGACCGCTCGGCGGCCGCCGTGTGACGCTGCAGCTTCAGGCCGACCGGCTCAGCGAATAGGCCGGCGCAACCGCCGGGCCGCGGCGGCGCCGAGGATGGCGGCGGCCCCGAAAGCCACCGCGAGCAGCACCCACACCGCCCACGAGTGGACCGCCGCGCCCTGCTCGATCGCTTCCGCGCTCGGAAGCAGCGATCCCGCCCAGGAATAGAGGAGGACCCCCGGCGCCATTCCGAGCGCGGTTCCGGCCAGGAGGTCGCGCAGCCGCATCGGCGTCAGTCCCAGGATCGCGTTGGCGGGAGTGAACGGCAGGATGGGCGACAACCGGATCAGCGCCACCGTCCAGATTCCGCCCTCCGCCGCCAGCTCCGCCAGCGCCCGCGCGCGCGGCCGTTCCAGCAACGCTTGCGCGGCGGCCTTGCCGGCCAGCATCCGCGCGATGGAGAAGGCCGCTGTGGCGCTGCCGACCGCGCCGGCAAGCGAGAGCAGCGCGCCCCACAGGCCGTAGAGCCACCCACAGGCGACGACGAGCGGGATGATCGGCACCAGCAGGAGCGACAGAAGCGACACGCCCAACGCGGTCAGCAGCGCACCGGGCACACCGGCGCCGTGGACGAGCTTGGCGCTCTCGATGATGAAGCGGTGGACCGGAAGCTGGCGGACCAGCAGATACAAGACGAAGAGCAGCGTGAGGCCGAGCGCGATGTGGGTGGCTTTCCGCCTCAAGGCTTGTTGAAGAGCGGATCGTCGGCCATCTGCCCGTGCGCTTCGGCGCGCGCTTCGGCCTGAAGCGCTTCCCAGTCGCGCCGCTCGGCCTCGTCCATCTTGTCGAGCGCGAAGTTGAGCCGCGCGCGCCCTTTCACCAGCCGGGTGTGGGCGTCCTGCGCTTCCGACTTGCCCTGTACGAGCAGATCGGCGGCGTCGAGCGGCGGCGTGACCGGGTCGCGCGCCTTCGCCTGCTTCTCCTCGGCGAGCTTGAGCGCGGCCTCGGCCGACGCGACTTCCTGTTGCGCCTCGAACGCCATCTGCTGCGCCTTGGTCTTCAGCCGCTCGGCGCGCGCCTTGGCCGACCGCGCCTGCTCTTCCGCGCGCGCCTGCGCCTCGAGGTGCTGCATCTTGAGGATCAGCTCGTCGGCTTCGTCCGGCATGATCGGAGCATACAATGGGCCATGTTCTGGATCATCGGGGCGAAGCTCGCCGAGCCCGAGCCGCGCGAAGGGGCGCTGCGCGTCGAGGGGCATCTCATCACCGGCAAGACTTCGCGGGTGCCGTACGGCGTGAAGTGGCAGGAGGCGCACGGCCTCACCATCGTGCCGGCGTTCATCGATGCGCACGTCCATCTCTCGGTCGCCGGAGACATGACGCTGGTCTCGCGCACGGAGCTGCGGCGCGGAGTGGCCGGCGTGCTCGATCTCGGCGAGCCGGAACGCCTGCTGCCGGTCGATCCGCGGCCGCTTCGGGCGCGCTACGCCGGGCCGCTGATGACCGCGCCGGGCGGATATCCGACGCAGAGTTGGGGCAAGGACGGATACGGGCTCGAGCTGACCACCGCCGCGGAGGCCCGCGCAGCCGTCGCGCGGCTGGCGGAAAAGCAGGCTCGATTCGTCAAGCTGGCGTTCGATTCACGCTTTCCGCTCCTGCAGCCGGAAGTCGCTCGAGCCGCCGCGGACGAAGCGCATCGCCTCGGCCTGATGGTTGCAGCCCACGCGCTGGACGCAGCTTCGGTACGGCTCGCGCTCGATGCCGGCGCCGACGTCCTCGCGCACACACCGCGCGACGAGCTCCCGGCCGATCTGTTGGCGCGGATGAAGGGCAAGTGGGTGATCTCGACGCTGTGGGCGTTCGGCGTCTCGCCGGATCGGCTCCGCGCGCTGCGCGAGGCGGGAGCGCGCGTCGCGTACGGGACCGATCTCGGCAACGAGCACACCAAAGTCGGCATCGACGCGCGCGAGCTCGCGTTGCTGGTCGCGGCCGGGGTCGACCCGCTGCTGGCGGCGACCCGCGATGCGGCCGAGCTGCTCGGCTTCAAGGAGCTCGGCCGGCTTTCCGTGGGCTCGACCGCCAGCCTGCTCGCAGTGAGATCCCTTCAGCCGCAGGATCTCGCCGATCCGGTCTGGGTGATGAACTGCGGTAAGTTGGTGGCGTGAAGTTTTCGCTCAACGTCGTTCCGCCGCCGCGTGAGCAGCCGGTGGGCTCCGAGGTGCCGTCGTCGGTACAGCTTTCCGAGCCGATGCGGCGCTTCCAGTGCAACCAGAAGGGTTGCTGCTGCAGCGGATGGGACATCCCGTTCCGGCTGGAGGATTTCCTGCGGCTGCACGAGCGCTTGCCGGAGGAGGAGCGAGCGGGTCTGACGCACGGGATTCGCCTCGTGCTCGGACAGGAAAAGACTCCGGAGGGCGAACAGATCCTTCACTCGCTGAAGCTCGACGGCGTGGGCGACGACAAGGCCTGCCGCTTTCTCGCAGGCGACGGCGGATGCAGTGTGCACCGTCGCTTCGGCCTGCCGGCGCTGCCCGACCTGTGCGTCGATTTTCCGGCCTTCGGTTACCGGCGCAGCGACGGCGCGGTCGAGCTCTGGTTCGACCCGGTCTGTCCCGAGGTGCTCGAGCAGCTCGACGAGTCGGATGCGCCGCTGCGTCTGTTCCGGCAGGAGCCCGGTTCGTTCGGCGATCCCGGCCTCGACCTGCGCGTCGCGCACACCGCTGACAAGATCGGGGGTCGAATCGGGAAGCACCCGCTGGAGCCGGCGGCGCTCGATGCGATCCGGTTTGCCAGCGTGGATGCCTTCGCCGCCGACCGTGCCGCGTGGCGTTCGCTCGCGGCCGTCGTGCACGCGTACCGCAGGCTGCGGATCGGGAACGAGGCCGCGTTCGAGGTGGTCGAGCCGGAAGACCCGCAGCCGTTCCTGAAATTCCTCGGCGACTCGATCGCCGCGCACGGCGCCGATCTGTTGCGGGCCACGATCGTGCGGTACCGGCGCTTCATTTGGTCGGTCGAGCCCGCGCCGATCGTCGAAAGCCGGTCGCTGATTTCGCATCTTCAAGACTGGCAGCCGGCGTTCGAGAAGTGGCTGGCGCCGCAGGAAGACGCGCTGCGGCCGTTGACGGCGCGGTGGCTGGCGCATCGGTTCGGGACGCCGATGGTCAAGGGCCGTGGCGAATTGCGCGAAGCCGCCGACAGCATCACGCACGTGTACGCGACGTCGCTGCGGATCGCGGCGGCGATGGGCGCGGTGCTGCAGCGGCCGGTCGACCGCGATCTGTACAAGGCCGCGCTGGGCGCATCGGAATTCTTCTACCGCTCGCTGCACCTGCCCCGCGAAGCGCTGCCGTGGTTCGCCGCTACGCCGGCTGCAGACGCAGCAACGTGATCTCCGCCGGCGCGAAGACGCGCATCGGCGGGCCCCAGAAGCCGGTGCCGCGGCTGACGTAGAGCTGCGATTCGCCGCGGCGGTGCAGGCCGGCCAGATACGGTTGCGCCAGCGCGACCAGCCAGGAGAAGGGCCAGATCTGCCCGCCGTGGGTGTGGCCGGACAACGTCAGCGACACGCCGTGGCGCGACGCTTCCATGAACTGCCGCGGCTGGTGCGCGAGCAGGACCAGCGCGCGCGACGGATCGCGGCCGGCCAGGGCGCGGGGCAGATCGGGCGCGCCGGTCGGGTCTTCGATTCCCGCCAAATCGAGCCCGGGAGCGAGCTCGACGCGCTCGTTGCGCAGCGGCCGGACGCCGAGCGAGGGCAGGTGCGCGTACCATTCCTCGACGCCCGAGTAGTACTCGTGGTTGCCGGTGGTGAAGTACATGCCGCGCGGCGGCCGCAATGCGCGATGCGATCGACGACCTGCGCGACCCAGTCCTTGCGCAAGAGGGGACCCACATGGACGTCGGAGATCTGCACCAGCTTGAACCCGGCCAGCTCCGCCGGCAGGCCGCGCAGAAAGATGTCCAGTTCCTTGACCTGCACCTCGCCGAGGGCGCTGCGGATTCCCACCGCCGACAGGCCTGCCACGACGCCGCCGACTCCGGCCGCGACCGTCCGCGCGAGGAAGACGCGCTTGGCCGGATCGAGCGGTGTGCCGGAGATCCGGCGCACCAGCGCCGCCGCGAGCCGTCCGAGATCGGCGATGCCGAAAAAAGCCACGAAGAGAAACCCCATCCCCATCCAGACGAACGCCACCCACATGGCCGGCCGCACGACCGCCTTCGCGAACAGGCGCGAGGCGATCATCGCCAGCGGCAGCGAGACGCCGAGCGCGACGATGGCCAGGGTGACCACGCGCGCGGCGGCCTCTGGCAGGTGCGTGTCGCGGACTACGCGCGCCCAGACGTAGTAGTGCATGCCGCCGATCAGGATCAGCGCGATGGCGAGGAAAACCAGAAACGGCAGGATTCGCTGCACGGAGTCAAGGATGCCCCAACTCGCCCGCGGTTGCTAAACTCGCTCTTCCGACCGAAGCAACTCGGCCAGCCGCTCCGGCTCGAGACGCACGCGCAGCGTCTTCTCCTGCGTGACGAGCACGCTGCCGGCCGGCGCGCCGCGCGGCTTGCGCACGTACTTCCAGCGGGTCCAGGCGACCTCGACGCCGTCCGCGCCGCGAAACGAGGAGAAGTGCGCGGCGAGCAGCGCTGCGTCGCCGAGGACCGCCGAATCCGGAGCCTCGCCGGCGCCGGGGATGACCACGTGCGCGCCTTTCGCATCGCGCGTGTGCAGCCAGAGATCGTTTCCGCGCGCCACCCGCAGCGTCAGCGTGTCGTTGTCGCGCGCGCTGCGGCCGACCAGGATCCGCGCGCCGTTGCGTGAATGGAACGTGCGGTAGGGAAGGCGAGCTTGAGGCTTCAGGCTTCCGGCTTCAGGCTTCGAAGACGGCAACTCGCGTTCGAGCTCGACGGCCGATGAAGCGGCTTGCGCGCGTTGCAACGAAGATTCGGCGGCAGCCAACTGGGCGGAGACTTCGGCGCGTCGCGCTGCAATCCGGGGCGCCGCCGCCTGGTACCGTTTCGCCTTGCGCAACCAACGCGCCGCAAGCTCGGCCGCGCTGACCGCCGGATCGAGCGGGATCGTGACCATTGCCGGCTTGCCCTTTTCGTCGGTCCTGCTCCAGTCCTCGACCTGCGCTTCGCGCGCCCCACGGCGAATGCGCGACGCGATCGGCAGCAACAGCTCGGCGCGAGCGCGATCGGCATCGGCCCGCGCCGCGCGCGCCGCATCTTCGTCGACTGCGGCCAGCGTCTTGCGCAATTTCTGCGCGCGCGATTTCAGACGCGCGATGACTTCCTTCCGGCGCGCGGCGAAGCCGGACGCTTCTTCCGCCGACAGCGCGCCGCGCACCAGCTCGGATCGCTCCGGCAACGGCGTCGCCGGCCCGAGATCGATCTCTTCCCACTCCGGATACGTCGATCCCGGCCGTCGCTGCGCGCCCGCGCTCGCCCACACGATCCGCCGCGAGGCGGTTTCGACGAGGAGCAGCGCGTTCTCGGCGATCAGCGACCGGCCGTTGGAGAAATCGAGCCGCGGCGAGCGGGGCCGCACCAGTGCCGCACCGATCAACGTCGATCCCTCGAGAGCGTTGCGCAGCGTCGCCTGCGATCGCGGCGCGCTGTCCGGCGAAGTC
>VBLM01000630.1 GCA_005879095.1 Deltaproteobacteria bacterium | reverse complement strand
AGGAAGCATCACCGAGATCCTTCGCGCCGGCTGGTACCTGCTCGAGCTGATCAACGAGATCCTCGACCTCGCGCAGATCGAGTCAGGAAAGCTCTCGCTCTCGAAGGAGCCGACCTCGGTGGCCGAGGTGATCCTCGAATGCCAGGCGATGATCGAGCCGCAGGCGCTCAAGGGCGGCATCCGGATGACGTTCCCGGTCTTCGAGACGCCGTGCTTCGTCCTCGCCGATCGCACCCGGCTGAAGCAGGTGCTGATCAACCTCCTCTCCAACGCGGTCAAGTACAACCAGACCGGAGGGACGGTGGTGGTGGCGTGCGCCGCCAGCGGCCTCGATCGGGTCCGCCTCAGCGTCACGGACACCGGCGCGGGGCTGTCTCCTGAGAAGCTCATGCAGCTCTTCCAGCCCTTCAACCGCCTCGGCCAGGCGCGCGGCGCGGTGCAGGGAACCGGCATCGGCCTGGTGATGAGCAAGCGGCTGGTCGAGCTGATGGGAGGCGTGATCGGCGTGGAGAGCAGCGTCGGAGTGGGCAGCGTCTTCTGGTTCGAGCTCGGGTCCGCCGACGCGCCGCAGCTCGAAGCGGACGCCGGCGAGCCCGAAGCCAGGGTCCAGCCGCAGGCGCAGCACGGCGCCCCGCTGCGGACCCTGCTCTACGTCGAGGACAACCCCGCCAACCTCAAGCTGGTCGAGCAGCTGATCGCGCGCCGCCCCACCATGCGGCTGCTCAGCGCGCTGGACGGAAACATGGGCATCCAGCTCGCCCGCGCCAGCCAGCCGGAGGTGATCCTGATGGACATCAACCTGCCCGGGATCAGCGGCATCGAGGCGCTGAAGATCCTCCGCGAGGATCCGGCGACCGCCCACATTCCCGTGCTGGCTCTTTCCGCCAATGCGATGGCCCGCGACATCGAAAAGGGCATCGAGGCGGGGTTCTTCTCGTACCTGACCAAGCCGATCAAGGTCATGGAGTTCATGGGCGCCCTCGACACGGCGTTCGACTTTGCGCAGAAGAGGCAGCGGTGATCGATTCCGCGCGCATACTCGAGGGCCGCCTCCTGGTCGTCGACGATCAGGAGGCCAACGTCCTCCTGCTCGAGCGCGCGCTGGCAGGAGCGGGATACCGGTCGGTGACGTCGACGCGCGATCCGCGCGCCGTCTGCGAGCTGCACCGCAAGAACCGGTACGACCTGATCCTGCTCGATCTGCAGATGCCGGTGATGGACGGATTCGAGGTGATGGAAGGCCTCAAGCAGATCGAAGGGGACGGCTACATGCCGGTCCTCGTCATCACCGCGCAGCCGGACCACAAGCTGCGCGCGCTCAAGGCGGGAGCGAAGGATTTCGTCAGCAAGCCGTTCGATCTCGCCGAAGTGCTGACGCGCGTCCGCAACATGCTCGAGGTCCGCCTCTACGCCAAAGCGCTGGAAGAGAGCCGCGCGGAGATCCGCAGGCTCTTCGACCAGGTGGTGGCGGAGCGGAAGATCTCCGAGCGGCTGGCGTTCCACGCGCCGGCCGACTCGATCGCCGCGCGGCTCGAGGCGCGGCCGGACGTGACCGAGGACAGCTTCGCGGACGTGACGGTGCTCATCGCCGACGTAGTGGGTTTCGCCGAGTTGACACCGGTCCTGGGCGCCGATCGGCTGGCGCCGATGCTCGAAGAGATTTTCGCCCTCTTCGACCGGCTCGCCATCGAGCGCGGCGTTAAGAAGATCAAGACGCTGGGAAATTCCTACATGGCCGCTTCCGGCTTGCCGGTCGCTTCGGCCGATCACGCGGCGCGGGCGGCGCACTTCTCGCT
>VBLM01000629.1 GCA_005879095.1 Deltaproteobacteria bacterium | reverse complement strand
CGGCGTCGCTTTCGCTGTGGCTCTTCTGGCCGCGGCGACGACTTGGGGCGCCGCGACCGGCCGCCGGATGGCGTTGCAACGCGCGGTGGTCGTGGCGCAGGCGATTCCGGCGCGCGAGGGGCCCGCGGAAAAGAGCGTCAGCCACTTCGAGGTACACGAGGGTACGACCGTGCGCGTCGAGGATCAGGAAGGCGACTACCGCCGGGTCAAACTGGCGAACGGACTGACCGGCTGGGTGCCATCGTCAGCGGTCGAGCTGGTCGTTCCGCCGGGTTGGGCCGGCCGCCCCGTCATGACCGAGTCGCCGCGCGCCGACCAGCCCTGATTTGCCTGCTACCCGATCTGCCGGGAAACAACCTGGAGCGCGTCCGGCTGCGCGGGCGGGTCCCACCGAATCTCGATCTCCAACGTGACCCCGTTCGGATCCTCGAAATAGAGCCGTTCTTCAGGACCGGGATCCTCGATGCGCACGTGGACGCCGGCCTGCCGCAATCGATTGCGCCACCGCTCGCGGTCTTCGGCGGCCGGAACGACCAGCCCGAGATGTCCGGCCAACCTCCCCGGCGTGCCCGTCTCGAACACGATCAGCTGCCCTTCGCCGAGCGCATACGCCCAGTGCAGGCCGCCTCCGCCCAGCTCGACCGCGAATGCGACGGGCAGGCCCAGCAGTTCCGACCAGAATCGATGCGTAGCCGCGACGTCGGCCGTGAAGAACGAGATGTGGTTGAGCTGCAGCGTCACGAGCCCGCCAGTGAATCGAGCGCTTCGCGGCCGATGTTCGGGTCCCAGATGTAGATCGTATCCGAGACCAGTTGTTCGACGTGGTACGGGTCTTTCGCGAGCAGCGGCCCGATCTCGGACGGGTCATTGATCCGCAGCAGCAGGCCGCCGCCGGTGCGCGGTTGGAACGGGCCGGAACAGACCATCTTTCCCTGCGCGTTCAGCTCGCGCAGGTACGCCCGGTGGCGCTCGAGCGTCTGCTGGATGCGCTCCATCGGGGCCAGGTATTTCAGAGCGACGAATGCGTAGAGGGCCATGCCGGCCCTTCTATCACCGCGGCGGTGGCACGGATGGGGCCGGGCGCGACAAACGTATGAAACGCGCCTCTGCCTCGGACAAGAGCCCGGCGGCTTCGGCGAGCGCCTCTTCCGTGTCGAGCCCCAGCTCGAGGACGTCCGACAATTCCGACTCGATCAATTCGCGTCTGTTCTCCATGCCGATTACGGTAGACCCACCCCCTGACATCGCAAGAAAACGACCCATGCTCATTCTTCTGCTCGCCGTTGCCCTCGACCCGACCGCCCACGCCCGCGAGGTCGCGCGCAAGCTGCCCTTCGCGCACGACGCGATGCTCGAGCTCAGACGCGAAGCCGGCGCGATCTCCGATCCTGCGCTCAGAGCGGCGGTCGAGGCGCAGATCCTCGCGCCCTGGCTTCCCTCGGAAGCGTGGGCGTACGCACATCTGGCGGAGGCGCGAAAGCTCCTGGGAGAGCCGGAGCTGCAGTTGCCGCCGCAGCGCAAGGGCGACTTCGGCGCGGCGCCGGGAGGTGCGTGCGAAGAGAGCCACCACGGTTACCCGGGCGGACTCGCCGTGCACTCGCTGGCGAATCTGTTGCACGCGCGCGCTCTCGCCAAAGTGTACGAACACGTCTACGGAATTCACTTGGACGACGGCGCGCTGGTCGCGGCCGCGATCTGGCACGATTCGCTGAAGGCGGCCACGCTGCCGTGGCAACAGGACGGGAGCTGCGGCCCGGAGCCGAAAATTGCCGGAACACCCGGGCATCACGTGCTCGGACTAGCGGCCGGAATCCTGCGGCATCTCCCGAAGGACCTGTTGATCACGATCGCGGCAGCCCACGATCCGCAGAAGGCCTGCGACTGGCTGCAGGCGGCTTCGATCCTCGCCACCGGCGAGAAGACGACCTGCCCACCCGTGCGCACAGAAGGCTACATCACGCACTTCGCCGACGCGGATTACGAGCTCACCGGCCTCGCCTGGAAGCGCTATATCGAAAAGGCGCCGAAGGGCTGGGCGCGCTACGACGCGCTGCAGTTCGACGGCAACGAGCTGCTCCTCTTCAGTCGCTCTCCTTGACGCCGCGGCGCGGGCAGAGGTCGCGGACGACTGCGCCCGGCCCCAGAGAGCGGGCGGCAACAATTTCGAGAGATCCCTTTCCACTTTGGCCGGATCCTCGTGCCGCGTCAGGCCGAGCCGGCGCGCGACGCGGCCCACATGCGTATCGACGGGAAACGCGGGCGTACCGAATGCGTGGTTCACGACCACGCCGGCGGTCTTCCAGCCGACGCCGGGCAGCTCGTTCAGCTCCTCGCGCGTCTTCGGCAGCTTTCCGCCATGATCGTTGGCGATCTTCCTCATCGCCGCGTGGAGGTTCTTCGCTTTCGCCCGCCAGAGGCCGACGCGCTTGATCATCCGGCCCAGCTCGTCCGGCGAGCTGCGCGCGTAATGTGCGGCGGTCGGAAACCGCGCGAACAGCGCCGGCGTGACGGTATTCACGACGGCGTCGGTCGCCTGCGCGGAGAGCATGACCGAGACGAGGAGCTGAATCTCGTCGTCGTAGCTCAACGCGATCTTCGCCTCGGGCATCGCCTTCTCCAGGCGCTTCACGATCTTCTCGAACCGCTTCGCGTTCGCGCTTATCATGCGTCGCCATCATGGCCGAAATCATCGATCTGCGGAGCGATACCGTCACCAAGCCCGGCCCCGGCATGCGCAAGGCCATGCACGACGCGGAGGTCGGCGACGACGTCTTCGGCGACGATCCGACCATCAACCGACTTCAAGAAAGGGTCGCCGCCCTGTTCGGGAAGGAAGCGGCCATCTGGACGCCCACCGGGACGATGGCGAACCAGATCGCGATCGGGTCGTACGCGGGCCAGGGCGACGAGATCATCTGCGACCGCGG
>VBLM01000628.1 GCA_005879095.1 Deltaproteobacteria bacterium | reverse complement strand
CGCCAGCGCCGCCGCAAGAGCGAACATCCCCGCCGCCGCCAGTGTCGGACCGAACTGCCGCACGACCGCCACCGCTAACAACGCCACCAGCAGCTCGACCATCGGATAGCGGGCGCTGATCGGCTCGCCGCAGCGCCGGCATTTCCCGCGCAGCCAGAGCCAGGAGAGCAACGGGATGTTGTCGTACCAGGCGATGGCCGATTTGCAGTTCGGGCAGCGGCTGCCGGGCGAGACGATGCTCTCGCCCTTCGGCACCCGCGCGATGACGACGTTGAGGAAGCTGCCGACCACCGCGCCGACCAGGAACACCCACAGCTGGAACGCAACCGGCAGCCCTTCGGCGAGCGACTGCATCACGAGGTCGCGGCCTTGCCGCGGGCGCGCTCGACGAAAAGCTCTTCCAGCGAGCGACGGTGCGGCGTGAAGGAGACCACCGCGGCTCCGGCGGCCAGCGCCACCGCCAGCGCCTCCCGCGCGGCGGCTTCGGCCTTGAACGTCAGCACGATCGAGCGATCGCGTTCCAGCACCGCGGCCCCTTCGCGCGCGAACCGTTCCGACAATTCCGGCCGGAGGCCTTCGACCACCAGTTCGACCGCGCGCGCACCCGGCGCCACCAGATCGTGGAGCGCGCCGATGTCGGTGAGGCGCCCTTCGACCATGATCCCGACCCGATCGCAGATCGCTTCCACGTCGGAGAGGATGTGCGTCGAGAACAACACCGTCCGACCTTCGTTGCGCAGGTCGAGGATGATGTCGCGCACGTCCTTGCGGCCGATCGGATCCAGCCCGCTCATCGGCTCGTCGAGGATCACCGTCTCCGGATCTCCGACCAGCGCCTGCGCCAGACCGAGCCGCTGCACCATGCCCTTGGAGAACTTGCGGATGGCCCGGTCGGCGCGGCCCGCCAGCCCGACTCGCTCCAGCAACCGATCCGCCTGCTTGCGCGCATCGGCGCGCGAGAGGCCCGCCAGCCGGCCGGCGAAGACGAGGTATTCGTCGCCGCGCAGGAACTCGTAAAGGGCGGGGTTCTCCGGCAGGTAGCCGAGCTTGCGCCGCGAGGCGACCGATCCCGCCGGCTCGCTGGAGATGAAGGCCTTGCCCGCGCTCGGCCGCACGAACCCGAGCAGCATCTTGATGGTGGTGGTCTTGCCGGCGCCGTTGGGTCCGAGGAGCGCGAAGATCTCGCCTTTGCGGACCTCGAAGGAGAGGTTCTCCACCGCGCGGACGCGGCGGCCCCAGAATCCGACGTGGTACGTCTTCGCCAGACCAGCGGTGCGGATCTGCGCATCCACGCTCTCCTCGATAGCCCGGCCCGCGCCGTCCGGCAACTCTCGTCAGCAAGTGCTACTGTCGGCGCCCGCGTGACCAGGCTCCAGAAAAGCGCGCCGGCGTTGTTCGGCGCTCTCCTCTTTGCAGCCTTCTTCCTCTCGCTCTTCGATCCCGCGGTGCAGCTCTACTACCGCGACACCGGGCGGCTGTATTACGCGGTCAAGCTCTACATCGCGCAGCAGCTGCACGCGGGCTATTTTCCGCTCTGGGACCGGATGACCGAGTGCGGCGTCTCGCTCCTCGGCCAGCTCACCCCCGGGCTGCTCCACCCCGCCACGCTGCTCTATCTGATCTTTCCGTTCGACGTCGCCTTCAAGCTCAACCACATCCTCGGATCCGCCCTCGCCGGGGTCGGCGCGTTCCGGCTGGCTCGCAGACTCGGCGCATCGTCGTGGGCGGCGCTCTGTGCCGCGGTCGCCTATGGCGGCTGCGGCTACCTGATCAGCGTGACCGGCTCCAACCTCCCTTACGCGCTGGGCGCGGGATCGGTGCCGCTCGCCATCGACGGCGTGCTGGGCTTCGTCGAGAAGCCCGGAGCCCTCCGGCTGGCCTGGGCCGGCGCCGCGGTCGCCTTGATCGCGCTCGCGGGCGAGCCGCAGTCGATGCTCATCGCCGGGATGATCGCGGGAGCCTGGGCGGCGCTGAGCGGTTCCAGCGTCAAGGGAGCGCTCCGCAATCTCGGGCTGACCGCGTGCTGCGGAGCCCTCGCGCTCTGCCTCGCCGCGCCGGCCATCGGACCCGCGGTTACCGAGCTGCGCCGGAGCAACCGCGACCTTCCGCTCAGCCTGGCCGAGCGGCAGGTCTTCGCCAATTCGCCCTCGCGTCTGCTGGGTCTTCTCGTCCCGCGCGCGTTCGACGATGCGGTCGAGGCGCAGGAACGCTCGGAGCCGCTGACGCCCTACTACGAGTATTTCGCGACCGGCACCACCGCCTTCGCCGACACCATCGTCCTGGGAGCGCCGGCATTGCTCTTTGCCGCCGCCGCGCTCTGGACCGGCCGCCGCGGCAAGCTACTGGTCGCCGGCGCGGCCCTCTTCGCCCTCTCCTCGGCCGGCGATG
>VBLM01000627.1:5834-6172 GCA_005879095.1 Deltaproteobacteria bacterium | reverse complement strand
GCCTGTTTCGTCGAATCGCGCGGTCGACTCGGCTGCCGCCTCGTCGAGTTCACGGTGCTGGGCAATCACCTGCACCTGATCGTGGAAGCGGACGGCGATTCTGCGCTCACGCGCGGAATGCAGGGCCTCTGCATCCGGATCGCGAAGGCCCTCAACCGCCTGATGAGCGGCAGCGGGAGCGTGTTCGCCGACCACTATCACTCGCGACTACTGGAGACGCCGACCGAGCTGGTGAACGCCATCGCATACGTTCTCGGCAACTACGCGCATCATCACGGCGGCGCGCCGGGCGAGGACCGCTTTTCGTCCACCGCGTGCGACCGGCATCGCGTCCTGGC
>VBLM01000627.1:1817-5692 GCA_005879095.1 Deltaproteobacteria bacterium | reverse complement strand
TGAGGAGAGCCCCATGAAGACGATCGCGCTCGTGCTCCTCCTGGCGCTCGGCGCCTGCGGCGGCGGAGGCAAGAACTGGTGCCCCGGCGTGATCTGCAGCAACTGCGCGACAGACCCCGCCTGCCACACGACTTGCCCGGCTGGCAAGACGGAAGCCTGCGTCGGCGGGGCGTACTTCGACGCCGACCCCGACCTGCGTTGCGACTTCTGTCAGTAGCCGACCGCTATCGCGCCCGCAGCGAGAGCCGCAGCCGCGCCGGCAGCGCCGACTCGGGGACCTCCAGCTCCTCGACCACCCGGCGGAGGATCAGCTTCTCCTCCTCCGTGACCACCCCGTCGGCGAGCGCCTCGCCCCACTTCTGTTCGACGAACGCGGCGAAGACCTTCTGCACCGTGGCGGGATCGAGATCGGCCTGGTACTCGATCAACTCCTGCCGTTCCTCCGCCGTGACCACGTTGTCCGCGAAGATCGCGATGAGCAGTCGCGTCAGCCCCGCTTCGGCACTGTTCGGCATCGCAACGACTCTACCAGCCCGGCGCCGGAAAGCGACGGGATCCGACGGCGCGCCCGCACCGCGGAAATCGGAATCCCGAACAGTTCCGCACCCCAACCCATGGCACGGCGGCTGCTCTTACCCCGCGAAGCAGTCAAACCCGAAGGGGGATTCATGCCCTACGAATCGAACCCGATCTGGACATTCGCCGCGCTGATTCTCGCCGCCTGTGCAGGCCCGCCCGGACCCGCCGGCGCCAACGGGATCGACGGCAAGGACGCCCGCACCGGCGCGGTCCGGCTCCTCGACGAGCGCATCCGCGGCTGGACCGACACCGCGCGCTCGCGCCTCAACGGCCTGATCGCCGAAAAGGGACGCGCCAGCGCCGATTACGACCCGAAGAACCGTCCGGTCGCCGCCTTCGACTGGGACAACACCGTCTTCAAGAACGACATGGGCGACGCGACCTTCTACTGGATGGTCCGTCACGACAAGATCCTCCAGCCGCCGGCCAAGGACTGGAGCGCCAGCAACGCCAACCTCACCGCCGCCGCCAGGGCCGCGCTCAACGCAGCCTGCGACGGGGCCGGGGCGCCGGGCTCGCCGCTCGCGACCTCGAGCAACACCGCCTGCGCCGACGAGATCTTCGCCATCTACGACAGCGCGAAGACGCGGGCAGGTGCGGACGCGTTCAACCACCCGGTGACGCTGACGCAGAACCAGGCGTACCTCTGGCTCGCCCAGCTCGGCGCCGGCTACCCGATGGGCGAGCTTCGCGAGTTTGCCCGCGCGGCCTACGACGAGAACGCCTACGCGCCGGCCGGCTCGACGCAGACGGTCGGAACGACGTCGGGCGTGACCGCCTGGGGCCGCATCTACGATCAGATGAACGATCTGATCGGCGCCCTGCACGCCAACGGGTTCGACGTCTGGATCGTCTCGGCCTCGCCGCAGTGGGTGGTCGAGCCGGTCGCCGAGCACGTCGGGGTGGACGCCGATCACGTGGTCGGCATCCGGACCGTTTTCGCCAGCGGCAAGGCGACCTCGGCGCTGCAGGGCTGCGGCGGCGTGGCCGACGGTCCCGACGCGCCGATCACGTTCGAGAACGGCAAGCGCTGCTGGATCAACAAGGTCGTCTTCCACATGCCCGACGGCCCGGCGCAGCTCCTGCCGAACCCCGACCTCAACCAGCGCCAGGTCTTCGCCGCCGGCGACTCGGACACCGACATCGCCTTCGTCAAGGACGCCACCACGCTCAAGTTGACGCTGAACCGCAACAAGACGGAGCTGATGTGCAACGCCTACGCGAACGCGGGCGGCAAGTGGGTGGTGCAGCCGATGTTAATCGGTCCGAAGTCGCAGAAGACTTCGGGCTATGCCTGCAGCACGGCGAAAGACGCGGCGGGCAACCCGATCGTCGACGAAAACGGCCAGCCGATTCCCGACCAGGCCGACTCGGTCTTCACGCTCGGACAGTAGCGAACGGACGGCCGCCCGGGAGCACCATCGCCCGGGCGGCCGCGCCGTCAGCGCTTCTCCTCCAGCACCGAGAGAATGTTGCCCGACGGGTCCCGGAACCAGGCGATCGACGGCCCACCGGCGTCGCGGGCAATTCCCTTCGCGTCCGTCTTGATCGGGCCTTCCTTGTAGATCTCGAACCGCACGCCGCGCTCGACCAGCGCATCGACCGCGCGCTCGACGTTGTCGACGGGGAAATTCAACACCGTGTACGTCGCGGGCGCATGATCCGGCTTGGGATAGACCATCACCCGCACGCCGCCCGCGAGATTGAGCTGCATCAGGCCGGTCATTCCCGGAACGTCCGACACGTCGACGCCGAGCGTTTCCCGATAGAACTTCCGCGCCTTCTCGATGTCCTTCACCGCGATGCTGCTGAACGCCTTGCTGTTCTTGAACATGGCGAAGTCTCCTTCGCCGCCATTGGTAACCACGGGGCGGCCGCGGCGCCGCGAGCTCGCTCCGCAGCCGGTCTGAGAGGCGTTCGGCCGCAGTTGTGACAATCGGTCACTCGCGCAGCTCGCGCCAGGATCGGAATGGGGGCGCATGCTACGGTCCGCGCGCATGGCTCCCCGCGGCGACGACAAAGAGACTCCCCCCGACGCGCCCGCCTCGTTCGCCACCGGCCGCGACGGAAAGATCGACGGCATCTACCGCCCCCGCGATCAGCGCCGGTCGTTCACGCCCACCGACGACGCGCGCCTCGAGCTCGCCGCGCGCCCCGAGCGCAAGGTCGAGCCGCTGCCGCCGCCGCCGGTCGTGGTGCGGAGGGGACGGTCGCCGCAGGCGATCGTCATCGCGGTCGTGCTGGCGATCGCCGCCCTGCTCCTCCCGTTCGGCGTGCGCTGGGGAATGCGCGCCTGGAACGAGCGCACGCTGCGCATGTCGAAGGCGGCCGGGCTGATCCTGATCGACAGCACGCCCTCGGATGCGCGCGTCTTCATCAACGGAGTGGAGGTCGGCCGCACGCCTTACGTGGCGCCGAATACGTTCCAGCCGGGCACCGAAGTCCCCGTGCGCCTGACCTATCCCGCCGCGCAGGACTGGAATGGCACCTTCCCCGGCGGCGTCGATACTTCTTTCTCCGCGGAATTACAGGCAAAATCACCGCCTTAAACGACTTCGACCTTGACGTTGTTGATCGGCGGCAGCGCCTCGAACAGGCAGCTCCACTTCTCGCCGCCGTCCTTGCCCATCCACAGCTGGCCGGTCGTGGTGCCGAAGTAGAGGGCGGGCGACTTGAACGAGTCGATGTCCATCGCGTCGCGCAGCACGGTGAAGAACGTCTCCTCCTTCGGGAAACCCTTGGCGAGCTTCTTCCATGACCCGCCGCCGTTCTCGCTGCGCCACACTGCCGGCTTGCCTCCCGGGCAGGTCCGCGTCGCCGGCTCGAGCGGCACGACGTAGATCGTGTCGGGATCGTGTGGATGCACGACGATGGGAAAGCCGAAGTCGGAGGGCAACCCGTCCGCGATCGACCGCCAAGTGTGTCCGTGGTCGTCGCTGCGCACCACGCCGATCCCCGGTCGATCCGGAAATCCTCCGTGATTCTGGATATATAAACGACCGGGCACGTCCGGATGGCCGGCGATCTTGTGCACGCACTGGCCCCATTCCGGGTACGCGTCGGGCGCGAAGCCGACGCCGATCCCTTTGTTGGAGGGCGCGAACGTCTTCCCGCCGTCCTCGCTCAGGTAGTGCCCGCCGGTCGAGATGCCGAGGTGCAGGTGCTCACCGTCGCGCAGGATGGTGTGCAGGCAGAGACCGCCGGCGCCCGGCTGCCACTTGCGCGCGTGCTCGTGGTTGGAGATGCCGGGGACCATCTCCCAAGAATCGCCGCCGTCCCTGCTGCGGAAGAGAGAC
>VBLM01000627.1:0-1763 GCA_005879095.1 Deltaproteobacteria bacterium | reverse complement strand
GCAGGCGCCGACTTCGTCTCCGCGAACGTCTTGCCGAGGTCGTTCGAGCGCAGGACCTTCATGCCGAAGAACGGGTTGCAGCTGCCGGCGTAGATCACCGGCTTCTTGCCGCGCGTGTCGACCAGCGAGGCGTACACCGGAATGCCCTGCCCGAACGGCCCGCGCAGGTCGAACTTGCCCCGGCTCTTCGACGACTGCGCGACGAAGAGCCCCTTCTTGGTCCCGATGGTGAGGATCACTTTCTGCGGCACGGTCAGCCTCCCGAGACTGCGGCGAGAATGGTCAGCACGTCCCCGTCCGAAAGCGGGGTGTCGAGCCCGCTGCGGTCGCGCATGTGATCCGAATTGACGAAGACGTTCAAGTGCCTTCGCAGCGCGCCGGTCTCGTCGCAGAGGTTGCGGTAGAGCGCCGGCTGGCTCTTCCCCAGCTCGAGCAGGGCGGCGCGCACCGTCGCCGCCGAGACGGGCAGGTCGGCTAGTCCGCCGCTGTAGCGGCGCAGCGCCGTCGGCAGATGGAAGGTGATGCTCGGGAAGAAGTTCGACGCGCTGGAAGCCCGTTTTGAGAATAAACGCCTGGTCCGCGAGATCGGCGCGGCCGTGCGCAAGATGCGATCGGAGACCAACTGGCGGCAAGCCGAAGTCGCGCAGAGCATCCGGACCAGCCAGGCCACCATCTCGCGGATCGAGCGCGACGTCACCGTCCGCCCGCGCTGGGATGCGCTCGAGTGCATCGCCGCCAACCTGCGCTACAAGCTGCTGCTCGACGGCGGCGTGCGGGTCCGGAAGAAGCCGAGTTGGAAACGCTCGAAACACAAGACCCGCTACGGCCACGCGCCGTGGCCGAAAATCGAGCACCCCTAAGCGCGGTCGTCGCGGTAGAGCTCGTAGGCTCTCGAGTACTCCATCACCCGCGCGATTTCGGAAATGAACTGCTCGTCGTATCCGGCGCGGCGGAGCAGGTGGAAGCCCATCTCCATCCCCGAGGTGATTCCGCCGGCGGTGATGATGCGGCCCGAATCGACCACCCGGGCGCGGCTGATCTTCGCTTTCGGCGCGATGTCAGCGAGCCGGTCGATCGGCACCTTGCCCGGTGGCGTCGCCTCGACCCGATCCGGCTCCTTGCGGTTGGTCGCCGCGAGGCCGTCGAGCAGGCCCATCTTTCCGTAGATCCACGAGCCGGTGCAGACGCTGGTCAACAGCGTCGTCTCGGGCAGCGAGCGGACGTACTCGTGCAGGCGCGCGTTGTGCAGCTCCTGCCGGGTGCCGAATCCGCCCGGAATCAGGAACGCGTCCATCGCCGGCCGATCGGCGAACGAGTAGTTCGGCAGCACGGTGAAGCCGGCCTGCGCCTGCACCGGCCGCATCGCGTCGGCGATGAGGAACGCCTCGAGCTCGGGATTGAATCGCCGCGCCACCGAGAAGACGCCGTGCGGCGCGGCGAAGTCGACGATCTCGACGTCCTTGAAGACGTAGATTCCAAGGCGAAAACCGGGGATTTTGGCGGCCATGTCAGATCTTTCGCTGCGCGAACGCCTGCGGCAGATGCTTGCGGACCAGGCGCGCGAGTGTGTCGCCGTCGATCAGGTCGATCGGGTTGCCGCGCGCGGCCTCCTGCGCATCGGTAGTGAAGGTCCCCAGCGTCACCAGCACGCCCTTGCCGACGAACTCGGCGCGCGCCGATTCGATCATGTTGCGCACTTCGTCGGCGTCGGTGGCGGGGCCGTCGCCGAAGAGGCCATGGACGTAGAGGCGGCCGCCGCGGAT